>JBEGMZ010000239.1:0-10050 GCA_041182745.1 Acidobacteriota bacterium | reverse complement strand
CGTGTAGAGCGGGCGCGACCAGACTCCGACCAGAAGCCCCGGATGCTTCCACGCCCACCTCGCAAAGAGATAGTGCAGACCTCCGTCCTGCTGGCAGCTGTCCGGGAAAAGCTTCAGCATTGCCAGCCCTGCTCCGCATCCCGCGAGCAGCATCAAAATCGCCGGGACGTATGCCCGGCGTCCTTTCAGACAGGGGGTTTTAAGATGGTCCATCAAATCGTAGCGGCAACTTTCCGTGGAGGTCGCTTCCCGTTGAGGTCTCTTCGCCTCCACTCACTCCTGGCCGTGGTCAGTACCGTGGCAATGGCCGCAACCCTGGTCTGGTTCCTGAGACCGCCCTGAGCGCGATTAATCATCCTCCGGGTCGACTCCAAAGTACCTGAACCAGCGGGCCATCTCCTCGTCACCCGGATCCTCAGCCCCGCTCGGGCTGGCCATCCCGGCCTGATCAGACCTGGTCGCGCTCTCCAGTGCATCATCGACCCAGTGTCGAAACACCCCCGACCTGATCACCCGGACCCCGTTGACCCTGATCCGGGCGGTAAGCTGCCGGTCGGAGGTTATCACCGTCAGATTCTTTCGTTCGCGCGAGCCCTCAACCAGCTCGACCAGCCTCGAATCGGCATCCGAGCCGGGACGCGCATAGTATACTCGCACACCGCGATAGCTCGATCCATCGGGGAAGGTCCGGTCAGGTTGGCCATCAAAGATGACACTGATCCGGATCTTTCGGATCCGCGCAAGCTCAGCCAGTTCTTTGAGCAGGCGTCGCCTCGCTCCCTCCCGGTCCTGATGCCAGCCGACCCGCTGCCCCATCACGTTGTTCCCATCGACCAGGTACATCGCTCATCCACGCTCCAGAGCACGGGCCACCGCGAGTGAGGGGATGATGGTCCCCCATCCCTGTCGCTCAGCCGCCACTCGTTTCAGTCGAATCGCTGTCTCGATCAGGATTCGTTTGACCTCCCACGGGTGAAGACGCGGATTGGCCTCAAGCATCTGTGCCACTACTGACGAGACGATTGGGGCCGCAAAGCTCGTTCCATCAACGTGCTTGTAGTGCCCGCTGATAACGTTCGCGTCGTGGCGCCTGATCGCGAGCAGGTGGCGGATCAGGTAGATCGGCAGCTCGACTGCCAGATCAAGATTGGCGTCAACACCGGCGTGTGCACGCAGAGCCTCTCGCAACTCGCTGTCCGGGGTGCTCTGAAGCAGGTCGTAGAGCCGGGCCTCGCTGGCGGTTGGCGTCTCCGGCAGGATCGGCGCTGCCAGCCAGATGCTGGGAGCAACGATCTCCGGCTTCTGCAGCCCGTCGATTGTCGGACCATACGACGAATGGTAGAGGTCGTTGTCCTCAAGTTCAAGCGTATTCTTGTCGTTGAATCCCCCGACGGTTATCACCGCCGGGGTTGAGGCTGGCGGCAGCACTGCATGCTCGGCTGAGTTTCCGACATTGCCCGCCGCACAGACCACCACCATCCCCGCCCTCACGGCGCTCTCCGCTGCTTGTGAGAGGGGGTCGGTGAGGTAGGACTCCTCGTAGTCTCCTCCGCACGAGATATTGACCACCCGGATCCCGAACCTCTCCCGATTGGCGATCACCCACTCGATCCCACGCCGGATGTCGTCGTGACGGATGCGCTGGGCCGAGCCGACCTTGACCAGGACCAGTCTTGCCTCCGAGGCAATTCCGCGGTAGATCCCATTCGAGAGATATCCGTTTCCGGCGGCGACCACCGACGTCATCATCCCGTGCCAGCTCGACACATCCGGATGGCCGATCTCGGCCGGATCGAAATTGGGATCGACAATATTCTCATAGTGCAGAATCCGATTCGACGGCTGGACAAGGTCAGGATGCGGATAGAAACCAGAATCGAGAAGCGCAATCGTCACCCCGCGGCCTGTATAGCGCTCATCCGCTCCGACACGCAGCGGGGTTGGCAGAATGTGGAGCCGGCCATCTCGAAAGATGGTCGGATTGGAACGGAAACGGTCGAGACCTCCACGGAACAGACCGAGGCAGGAGGAACACAGTCCGCGACCGGGCGACCATCCTGGTGTACTCTGCCTGATCAGAGCGATCAGCTCATCGTCACCAAGTTCCGCTTCCGACAGCAGCTGGTTTCCAGGACGTCCGCACAACGGACAATATCTGAACGGCATGAGTCTGAATCTACCATGGCGATCGACGCTTTTGAAATCATCTCCGTTTGAGCGGAGCTGTGGCTTCGGGGGCAATCTCTCTGACGAGGCCGAATGGATTACTGTTGGCCTCACACGAAGCCGTGAAGGACGCTCTCCCGCCTCAATCTTTCTTCAAACTTTCTTCGTGCCGATGGTGCGATCAATCATTGGAAGGCCCTCTCGATCCATAATGTCATCGCCCTGCCGCGGAGACCTCTCCACTTCGAAGATTGACCGGGCGGACTTGACTTTAGCATAAGAGTTCCCCTATAACCCCTATGGTTTTTTTGTGATATCAGTTTGCGCTACCTGTGCGCTGCTTGTGTGCGGTTAGTTCAGGATTTATGAAGCACCGATTCCACAGTTCAGACAATGCTCTCCGCTTCGTCACCGGCCGGTCGCTGGCCGTGGCAGCGTTCGCTCTCGCCGCTGACTGTATGTGTATGTGCATGTGTATGTGTATGGCTTGTTGTCAGGCCATGCCTTGGCTGGAGACTGATCTGAGGGTATAGAGAGCAGAGTTCAATCCGATTCATACTGCGAACCCGCTGACAGCCTTCAGGCCATCAGCGGGTTCGATCTTTTTTTGGCATCACTCAAGACTTGAACCACAAAGAAGGAGAAACAATGGGGCAGAGAAGAGTAGTTATCAGCATTCTGCTGCTGCTTGCGACCGCAACCGGGGTCGCCGCGCAGACCGAATACGAGAAGGAGCAGCAGGCCTGGCGCCGTGACCGGGAAGAGAAGCTCAAGGCGACAGATGGCTGGCTGACGGTCTCCGGCCTCTTCTGGTTGCGTGAAGGGATCAACGAATTTGGCGCCGGTTCGGGTAACGACATCGTGCTGCCCTCCGCCACGGCCGCGTCCCGGATCGGCGCGTTTGAGCTGACCGGGGACAGGGTCAGGCTGCGCGTCGATGAGGGCGTGACGGTAACGATTGATGGGCAGCCCATCCGCGAGACCGAGCTGAAGCTCGATGCCAACTCCTCAAAGCCGATCGTCAACGGTGACCTGACCTTCATCATTCTCCGGCGGGGTGAAAAGTATGGTCTCCGCTTCAAGGATCAGAACAGTGCAGCCCGCCGTCATTTCAGTGGACTCCGCTGGTATCCGGTCAGGAAAGACTATCGCGTGACCGCCAGCTTCACCCCCTACGATACCGCACGCGAAGTGTCGATCATCAATCTTCTTGGCGACATCGAGAAGTACCGGAGTCCGGGACTGCTTCGGTTCACACTCCAGGGGCAGGACTACTCACTTGAACCGGTCGAGATCGCTGGCGGCAGGTTTTTCATCATTTTCCGTGATCTGACCAGCAATCGTACCACCTATGGTGCGGCCCGGTTCCTCTACACCAGCGCCCCGGTCGATGGAAAGGTGACGATCGATTTCAACCAGGCCATCAACCCGCCGTGCGCCTTCACCATCTACGCGACCTGCCCGCTACCACCACGCCAGAATCGCCTCAACGTGGCGATCGAGGCTGGGGAACAGACCTACCCGGGCCTGATCAGTGACCATGCCATCAACAACCGCTAAGGAACGACACTTATGAGCAGCAACATTCGACCAATCGGAATATTTCACGAGCACCCGGACTGGTTCCGTCCGCTCTTTGCCGAACTTGAGCGGCGGGGGATTCCTTATGAGAAGATCGATGCCCGGCATCATCTCTACGATCCACGGGAGAGCGGTCAGCGGTACTCACTGGTTGTCAATCGGATGAGTCCCTCGGCCTATCTCCGTGGCGCCGGGCAGGGAATCTTCCACACCCTCAACTATCTTGGCCACCTCGAGCGGCGGGGCATTCCAATTGTCAACGGTTCAGAGGCCTACCGGGTCGAGATCTCCAAGGCGTTGCAACTCGAAATCCTTGAGGAGCTGGGGCTGCCCTATCCAGCAGCGCGAATCATAAACCACCCGGAGCAGGCGGTTGCCGCCGCCGAGGGGCTGCGGTTTCCGGTGGTGGTTAAGCCGAACATCGGGGGAAGCGGCGCGGGAATCGTCCGTTTCGATACCCCGGGGCTCCTTGCGGCGGCCGTCCACGAGGGGCGGATCGATCTCGGGATTGATCAGGTCGGACTTGTGCAGGAGTACATTCCAGCGCGTGGAGGTCATATCACCCGCGTTGAAACCCTTGATCAGCGATATCTCTACGCGATCAATGTCTACAATACCGGCGCCGGCTTCAACCTCTGTCCGGCCGATATCTGCCAGACGACCGATGGCGTCGAGCTGAGCCGTGGAGCCTGTCCGGCTGACGCGCCAAAGACCGGCATCCGGGTTGAGTCATTCACGCCGTCTGCCGATGTCATCGCCGCGGTCGAGCGGATTGTCACCGCCGCTGCCATCGATGTCGGCGGCATCGAGTATGTTGTTGATGATCGGGATGGTCGCGTCCTCTACTATGACATCAACGCCCTCTCCAACTTTGTCGCAGATGCGACACGGGTGGTCGGATTCGATCCGCACGCCCGGCTGGTCGACTACCTTGAGCGGCGTGCCAGACCAGAGCCGCTCGGCGCGAGGCCGGATCGTGTCTCTGCTCCCTGATCCGGCCGGTTCCAGCGTCGGGGTGGCAGGGGGCTGTCCCGACGCTGGTCTCTCACGTGATGAGAAAAATTTTCGGCTACCAGACCTTCACTCCATTAAGGGAACCATTTCCTGTAAGATAAGGTTCTTGTTTATCTGATCTTCGACGGGAGATCTTTCTATGGGAACCGGTCCGTTATGTTGAAGCTGTCGATGGCTGGTCGTTCAGGTGGGCGGTCCTGGTTTGGACTCGCGCTGGGGTTCTGCCTCTTCGCTGCCGGGGTTAGCGGCGGGAGTGGCGTGGCTGCCACGGCGGAGGATGACCTTAATGCCCAGCATCTGGTGATGATCGATGACGAGCTGGTCGGAGATCCACGTGAGATACCATTGATCGTCGAGACGGGTTCGTTACGCCTCGAGGTGGTTCTCGAGGCCGCGGAGGGGGTGCGAATGATCCTCTACAACCCCTCCGGCTTGGAAGCGAAGCTGGACGAACCAAATATCGCCGTCACCAGGGTCGCCGGACGCCACTCGGTTCTGCTCTGGGATCCGCGGCCCGGCCCCTGGAAGGTTCGACTCGAGGGGCGTGGATCCTATCGTCTCCGTGTGACCACACAGGGCGACCTCTTTGTCTGCTGCGCCCAGATCTTTACCCGCAACCAGATCTTTGCTTTTGAACGGAGCCGGCTGGTGATCGGATCGGAACAGCAGGTTCAGATCTTTGCCTCCGGTTATACCATCGACTCGATCGACGTGGGAATGGTGGATCAACGGGGGAACCAGATTGCTCCGGTACCCTTTCGCCAGAACGATCCGTCGAATATCTCCGGATTTACCATCTTGCTTGCGGTTCCGAGCCAGCCTTTTCGGCTCAAGGTCGAGGGACGCGATCTTGCCGGAAAGCCCTTTCGCCGGATTATTCCGCCACTCTGTATTCCGGTCAAGGGAACCGAAGCAGATGAGAATGATCGCCAGGCCGCCAACCCCCGGACCATCGAGGAACTTCGTCAAACGGTGACTCGTGGGCCTCACCGCATCATCCGAACTCATATCGTCCACTGGTCTGACGAACCTCTCATCACTCCCAGCGGAAATCAGATTGGCATTCGGCTTCGCTTCCGGGCTACCTTCCCGACCGAGGCTGTCTACTCTCCCTATCCCATTCTCCACCCGGACCGCATCGATCAGGGCTACACCGGAGCCCTCAATCTGCGTCTCCAGCGGGCTACCGTGACCCCCTCGCCGATCGGGATGAATGGGTCAGCCTGGACGCCCGGCTCCCAGGTCAGATTTGGCGCCGGTATCGAGTATGACTTTGTTGTTGATCTTGTCCCGACTTACACGGCAACCACGAGTGGCACGGCGGCAGACGGAAAGCTATGCCTCAACTATCGGGCATTCTCCCAGCCAGAGACTCGCCACCGGTTTGAGAAGGAGATCTCAAGTCGGAAGAGGATGCGGTTTCGATTCAACGTCGCGGGAAGTGATCTCGAGGGAAAGGCAACGGCGCTCACCGAACAGACCTATATTCCGGATATCTGGTGGCAGGGGCTGCAGCGTGAGGGCGTCACGGAGTGCAAATTCTAGTCTGGCCGGCGGGGGCGTGATCAGTCTGCCAGACGATAGACCCGCCGCGCATTCTCGATAAATAGGCGACGGCGGTTCTCCTCGCCAGCCGTAGCGGTGAGCTGATCGAGAGTCTCGACCCACCGACGGAGAGGAGAGGCGAGAGTGCAGACCGGCCAGTCACTGCCGAACATTACCCGCTCCCATCCGAAGCAGTCGATTGTCCACTCAATCGCCGGCCGCAGATCTTCGATCGTCCATCCGTGCCAGTCTCCGTTAACAACAATCCCGGAGATCTTGCAGACCACATTTGGCAATGACGCCATCTCGGCCATGCCGTCTCGCCAGACACTCGATATCCCGGTTGCAATCTCGGGATTTCCGCAGTGATCGAGAATGAACTGAACCCCCGGGCATTGCCGAACCATCGCAATCGCCCACGGTAACTGGTGCGCACGGACGCAGATGTCGAAAGAGAGGCCATACCTCGCCAGCGACTCGATATTTTTCAGGAAGGCTGGCTCGGTCGCCAGCTGGTCGCGCTCCGACTGCAGCAGCCGCCGGATCCCCTTGAGCGCCGGATGGCCGGCGATCGCCTCGATGTGATGGATGAATCCATCTGCTTCCGGCCGCGCCGCCGCCACTACTCCGCTGATCGTGTTCCCGGGCTGCTCGGCCAGCGCCAGAATGTGACGGGCTTCCTCGATCATGTGTGCCGGATCGACATCGGCCTCAACGAAGACCGACTGGATAACCTCTATCCCCTCCGTCGCTGCCCGATAGTCGTCAAGGTCGAAGCGACGGTCAAGCACCGGCTGGTCTTTCAACCAGCGGTACGCGAAGAGTTCCGGATACCAGACGTGCTGATGGGTGTCGATCAGTCTCATTACACTATTGTCCCCGGCCACTGTCACTGCTATTTCGGCGCCACGAACGGTTGGCGAGGTCGGCGGCGTTCGGCATCTCGCTGATTGCCCGCTGCAGCTGCAGATCGAGATCGGCCATCCCCTGCTGCGCACGATCGCTGCCGTAGGCGGCAAAGAGCACCTCCTGCCGAAGCTGCTTCCGGGCCCAGATCAGGTTGTCATCGACCATCGCTGGCGTGACCCCGTAGTCCGGGTTATCGGCGAAGAACTTCACCACCCATTCACGATAGGCCTTCAGTGCGTCGTCAGTTACGATATACTCATCCCCCCGGATCTGGTAATCGTAGGTCAATCCATTGACCTTATAGCGTGCCAGCCCGGGGAGCTGGCCACTGACAAGCTCGCGAACGAAGAGGAAGAGGGCCTGGTAGATCCTGCCCTGTGCCAGGTTGAAATTGTCCGCATTCTCAACCTTGATATCGGGTTCGATCCCCCCGCCACCATAGACTGTCCGACCTAGATCGGTTTTGCGCTCGTCAGTTCGTGGCTGACCGACGGCCTCGGTTCCCTTCGCATTCCGTTTCGTGTAGTACTCAAAGAGGGAGCCGTTTGAGTAGTCACGCTGGATGAGCCTTCCGCTGGGCGTATAGTAATGGGCGATCGTCAGGGTCAGCGCACCACCGTTGAGCAGGGGAAAGATTCTCTGTACCAGGCCCTTGCCAAAGCTCGGCTCCCCAACGATCAGCCCCCGGTCGTGATCCTGAATCGCACCGGCGACGATCTCGGAGGCCGAGGCACTGTCGCGGTCAATCAGAACCACTAACGGAAAGTTCTCGTCCGCTCCGTTCTCGGCAATCGCATTCTGATCGAAGTTGCGCCCCGGTCGACCCTTCACCGAGACGATCGTCTGACCCCGTGTCAGGAACATATCGCAGACCCGGATCGCCTGGTCGAGGTATCCCCCACGGTTCTGTCGCAGATCGAGAATAAAGCTGGTCGCCCCCTTCTCCGCCAGCCCTGACATCGCTGTCCGCATCTCCTGGCTCGTCGTCGACTGAAAATTACGCGTCAGACCAATGTATCCAATCGAGGGCTTCGCAAGGTAGTAGTTGGGGATTGAGGGGAGGGCGATACCGTCGCGGGTGATCGTCAGGCTGATTGGCGCTTCCACCCCAACCCGCCGCACCTTCACTTTGACCTGCGTTCCACGGTCACCAAGAAGGCCGGCTCGGATCTTCTCTGAATTCCAGGATGAGCTGTCATTGCCGTCGATCTCAATGATCTGGTCACCATAGCGCAATCCAGCCCTCGAGGCCGGGCTGCCTTTGAACGGCTCAAGGATGTAGGTCGATTTGTAGCGGGTACCGATCTGTGAGCCAATTCCAAAATACTGGCTGTGCTGCTTGTCGGTGAAGTCCTGGTAGGCCTTGCGGTCGAGGTAGTCCGAGTGCGGATCGAGACTCCGCAGCATTCCACTGATGGCATACTTGCCAAGAGTCTCGTCGTCCGGTTCAGCGAAATGATTGGCGCGAATCAGTTCGGACGCCTGTTGAAAGTCGGTCGCAATCCGCTGACGGGTCGTCTCTCCCTGTGCGCTCACTCTTCCGGTCAGCAATCGCGTCGAGACGGAGAGTCCGGCCAGCGCCAGACATACCGTCATTCCTCCACCAACCAGGCAGTACAGCCAGTAATTACGCCCGCTCTTACTCACGCTTCACCTCCGCCTTTCTCCAGGAGACTGGATAAGGAGACTAAATTCAGGAGACTGACTGGCAGGAGACCTGCCGAAATCGGGGGACGTCCAACCCGAACATCTTCCAGGGTAACCCAAAACTTGGTAACCCAAAACATGGTAACCCCGAAACAAGTTTAGTCAAGCTACCGTATCCTCTCGTCCTTGGATATCTTTCCATCCCGGATCGAGATGACCCGGTGGGCGTGGGCGGCGATATCCGGTTCGTGAGTCACGAGGATGATGGTATTGCCACGATCGTGGAGACTCTCGAAGAGCTGCATAATCTCATCCGAGGTCTTCGAGTCGAGGTTGCCGGTTGGCTCGTCGGCCAGAATGATCGACGGTCGGTTGACGAGGGCGCGGGCGATGGCGACACGCTGCCGCTGTCCGCCCGACAGCTCATTCGGCTTATGGCCCATCCGGTTGCCAAGCTCAACCGATTCAAGGGCCTTCCGCGCCATCTCGAGCCTGGTTGCTGCCGGCGTACCATTGTAGATCAATGGCAGCTCGACATTGTGAAGTGCCGTCGCTCGCGGCAGCAGATTGAAGGTCTGAAAGACAAAGCCGATCTCGCGATTCCTGATCATCGCCAGTTCATCGTCATCCATCTGGGCGACATTCTTGCCGTTGAGCCAGTACTCGCCGCGGGTCGGCGTGTCGAGGCAGCCGATCAGGTTCATCAGGGTCGACTTGCCCGACCCTGAGGGACCAATTATCGCCACATACTCGTTTCGTTTTATCTCGAAGGTGACACCGCTGAGGGCGTGGATCACCTCGTCGCCCATCTCATAGGTCTTCCAAAGGTCGTTTGTTCTGATCAGAATGTCTGACGAAGGCTCCCGGAAGGGACTGCCTCCCGTTCTCTCTTCCGTCAGGTCGGTGACTGTCATATGGCACGCCTCCCCCTGACTCCGGCTCCACGGATCAAGCCCCTGGAGCCGGAGATTGGGTCTATTTGCTCTCCGCCGGTTTCTTACTCTTGTCTTCGCGCTTGATCGCCTGATCGCTCTTGAGCGTTCGCAGCGCCCGGTAAGGACCAATGATGATCTCGTTTCCTTCGGTCAGCCCATTCCGGATCTCGATGTCGTTCTCTCCGGTGATACCAGTCTCGACCGGGGTGAAGACCGCCTTGTTGTTGCTGACCGTGAAGACACCCTTCTGGGG
>JBEGMZ010000238.1:0-3290 GCA_041182745.1 Acidobacteriota bacterium | reverse complement strand
CGTTCGGAGCGCAGACCACCGGCTCCAAAGCCGGTGACAGCTTACGGCAGCTGCGCCGCGAGGTGGGGATGGTCTTTCAGTCATTCAACCTTTTCCCGCACCTGACGCTGCTCGACAACGTGCAGCTTGCACCGCGGGTGGCGAGAGGCATGGCAGCGGCGGAGGCGGGTGATCTCGCCCGACAGTTACTGGCAAAGGTTGGATTGAGCGAACGTCTTGACTACTTCCCGCTCCAGCTTTCCGGAGGAGAGCAGCAGCGGGCAGCGATTGCGCGCGCGCTGGCGATGCGGCCACGTGTCATGCTCTACGATGAGCCCACCTCAGCCCTCGACCCGGGGCTGGTTGGTGAGGTGTTACGCATTATGCGCCAACTCGACGACGAGGGGATGACGCAGATTGTGGTGACGCACGAGATGAAGTTTGCCCGTGAAGCGGCGGATCGGATTCTGGTGCTGATCGACGGCCAGCTGGTCGAGGATGGATCGCCGGAGGAGGTATTCAACTCACCGCGTGATCCACGAACGTGGGACTATCTGCGGAGGTGGCGCTGATGGCTGGATTTCTTCCATTGCTGCTGCTACTGCTGCTGCCGGGTGGGGGGCCCATCCCGCCGGCGGATCTGACGTGGGGCGGAGACGCGGAGGGTGGGGCGCCGTACCTACTGCCGGATCCGCGAAATCCGCGTCGGATCATCGGCTTTGAGGTCGACCTCATGGAAGCGCTGGCGGGCCGTCTTGGTCGCCGGCAGGTCCTGGTACAGAATCAGTGGGATGGATTGATTCCCGGACTGCTCCGTGGAAACTACGATCTCGCCGTCAACGGACTTGAGATCACGGCGGATCGACGCCAGCGAATCGCGTTCTCGATCCCCTACTATGCCTGTGGTGAGCAGCTCAGCGTCCGCCGGGAGGAGAACGCGATAACCCGGATCGTAGATCTGAAGGGGCGCGTGGTCGGAACGCTCAAATTTTCCCTCGCCCAGCGCATCCTCGAAGAGAGGAGTGGGATCGAGATTCGCACCTACGAGAATCAGAACAACGCTTATGACGATCTTGCCATCGGGCGGCTCGATGCAGTCCTGATGGACTGGCCGATCGCCGTCTACTACAGCACTCCTAATCCAGCGTTGAAATTTGCCGGATCGCCGATTGGAGTCATCGAGTATGGGATCGGCCTTCGTCCGGAAGCGACGGCCTTGCAGGACGAGGTCAACCGCGCGCTTCTTGAGCTGGTGCGAAGCGGAGAGCTGCGCCAAATTTACGAGCGTTGGAAGATCTGGAATCCCGAGACGGAGCAGCTCTTCGGGCGGCTCCGGCGGGACGGGCTGCCGGGTGATCGGCCGTACGAACTTGCCGGGACGGGCAGACGTGACCTCACCTGGCGGGAGCGGCTTGGCCGCTCGGCTGGCTATCTGCCGCCGATGCTGCTGCAGGGAGTCCCGATGACCCTGCTTATCTCGATTCTTGGAATGGCTCTCGCCATGGTTCTCGGCCTGGCGGTGGCGCTGACCAACCTCTATGCACCACGTCCGCTGGCACTGCTTGCCCGAATCTATGTCGAACTCTTCCGCGGAACACCACTGCTGATTCAGCTCTACTTCGTCTTCTATGGTCTCCCTGACATTGGAATCCGCCTTTCTCCACTGGCGGCGGCAGTCATCGGTCTTGGTCTCAACTATGCAGCCTGTGAAGCAGAGAACTACCGGGCTGGAATACGGGCCATTCCGAGAGGCCAGCTGGAGGCGGCGCTCTCCCTTGGCCTGTCCCGGAAGCAGGCACTGCGGCACATTATCATCCCGCAGGCTCTCCGGCTTGTCATTCCTCCGGTGACCAACGACTTCATCGCCCTCTTCAAGGACTCATCGATCGTCTCGGTCATCACCATGGTTGAGTTGACCAAGGTCTATGGCCAACTGGCCGCGACCTATTTTGACTATATCGGAGCTGGGATGGTCGCGGCTCTTCTCTACCTTTTGATGGGGCTCCCGTTTGTTCGCCTTGCGCGGTGGGCTGAACGAAGGTTCGGAATTGAGAAGATGTCGCATTGACAGACCAATGGAATTTCATTACTACTAATGGCGCGACGATCGATCAATACTGGACAAGGACGGCACAAATGAACCGAAGAGAGATGCTCAAGGGGCCGCTGGCGGCCGGATTGGCCGGCCTCATGAACAAAAGGGAGCCGGTGATGGCAAACAATCTGAATGCAGAGACAAACCACTACTACGAACTGCGGACGTATGAGTTGCGGAACGATCTTCAGCCGGGGCGCACGACCGGCTATTTCGAGCAACATCTGATCCCGGCGCTGAAGAGAGCCGGAGTCGGAACGATCGGGGCCTTTACGGTCGTTTCAGGCCAGCGGACTCCAGGCTTGATTCTGCTGCTCGACCATCGGACACTGACCGATCTTCAGGGAACAATGGAGAGACTTGACGCCGACAAAGAGCTCAAGTCGGCGACCGAAGCGTTTGAGAGTTCAGGACAGCCGCCCTACGTTCGTTACGAGACGGCACTTTTGCGGGCCTTTGATGCCCATCCGCGCCCGGAGGTGCCACCAACCGACACCCGGCGTCAACCCCGACTCTTTGAGCTTCGCACCTATGAGTCGAAGACCCCGACCAGCCTCCGCCGAAAGATCGATATGTTCAATCAGGAAGAGATCAAGATATTCCGCGACTGCGGATTTGCAAATGTCTTCTTTGGCGAGATGGTGATTGGGCCGCGAATGCCAAACCTGACCTATCTGGTCGGTTATGACGATATGGCGGCCCGGGAGAAGGCGTGGGATACCTTCCGTGTTAATCCGGACTGGCTGCGGATCAAGGGGCGTCAGGAGTGGGCCGACTCCGAGGTCGTATCCAACATCACCGCCTCGTTTCTGCGCCCGACTGGCTTCTCACAGATCCGCTAGCGACCGGGATCGGCAGAGCCTATTTTTCGAGCGTTCTTCGAAGTTCGATCTCAAAGATGAGGGTCGAGTTTGGCGGGATAGATCCGGTCTCCGATCCGCCATATCCGAGTTCAGGTGGAATGATCAGCTTGCGGCGTCCACCGACCCGCATGGCCTCGATCTCGCTGCTTCCGAGGATGCCAAGTTTCCATCCGCGGATGGTCTTGTCCTTCATTGGATTGTAGTTGAAGACACCGCTGTCGAAAGGCGGCCCGCCCTCTTCGAGACGCCCGGTATAGTAGATCTGGAGGGATTGGCCGATCATTGGACGCGGACCGCTCCCGGTTTCCAGATCCTGATATTTGAGGCCAGAGCTGGTCTCGATGATGGTGCCC
>JBEGMZ010000237.1:0-4921 GCA_041182745.1 Acidobacteriota bacterium | reverse complement strand
GTTCTCGCGGGAGACCGTTCTCGTTCGGGCACCAGAGGTTATCCTATTGCCCTCAGGTCACGGCGAAGGGTGGGTCGATGAGGGTGGGCTGCGTCGTCTCTTGAGCCGCAGTCCGGCCGTGCAGGCCAACCGAGTATTGAAGGTCGAGGCCGATCTGGTAGATCGCCCGGGACCACGAATAGTCGATGGATTGGAGCAAGTCGCCCAGGCCCTCCATCCGGAGAGCCCCTGAGAGTCCCCGGGAGAGATGACTCTGACACGGAACCTGGCCGCATGAAGAGAGATAATCACAAGACAGCACCTGCCGAGTCTGCCGAGGTCGAGGCGTCATCGCCCCGCGACCACCTGACAAGGCGACGAACCCTGCTGATTCTGGGCGGACTTGGAGCACTGGTAACCGTGGTGGCGATTGGAGCCCTTGGGGTCGGGAGTGAAAGGATTGGGATGGGACAGATCGCGGGAGCGATGCAGGCTCAACTGCTGGGATCGCCATCCGGTCTCTCCCCAGAGCTTGAGACGATCCTCTTTGGGCTGAGGCTGCCGCGGATCGGGCTTGCCGTTGGAGTAGGCGCCGCGCTGGCTCTGGCCGGCACTGCTTTTCAGGCCATTCTGCGGAATCCACTTGCCGATCCGTACGTTCTTGGTATATCGGGCGGTGCGGCACTCGGTTCAATCATCGCGATCATGGTCTTTCCATCAGCGCCGCGCAGTCAGACGCTGGGAGGCCTGCTCGGCGCCCTGGTGGCAATGTCGATCGTCTACCAGCTTGGTCGACGGGAGGAAGATCCGGCCCATCTTGTTCTGGCCGGGATCGTCATCTCGACACTACTCTCCTCAGTCATCGTCCTGCTGATGGCACTCGCCGACACGCTGCAGCTTCGCCGGATCACGCTGTGGCTGCTCGGTGACCTTTCGACTGGAACTGCCGGGGGAGCGATCTTTGTCATCACGTCGGTTCTGATCAGTGGCGCGGTCCTTACCGCCCATTCACGGGCGCTGAATCTGATGATGATCGGCGAGGCCGATGCGGAGGCACTTGGGGTCGAGACGGCACGGGTGCGATGGGTGGTCTACCTCGCGGCCTCGGTGTTGACCGCGGCCGCCGTCGCAGCCGGAGGTGCCATTGGCTATGTCGGGCTGGTCGTTCCACATCTTATTCGACTTGGCGCGGGCGCCGACAATCGGCTCGTCATCCCGGCCAGTGCACTCGGTGGAGCGCTTCTGGTTCTGGTGGCCGATGCCATTGCACGAACCGTGATCGCCCCCCGCGAGCTTCCAACCGGAGCCATCATCGCCCTGATTGGAGCCCCGACATTTCTCTACCTGCTTGTACGGCGACGGAGACCCGGTGCTTGAACTGCGTCAACTAAATTTCCACTATCCACGAAGACCGGAGCGGGAGATAATAAGTGACGTCTCTCTCGAGGTTGAGAGAGGCGAACTGGTCGCACTCCTCGGGCCAAACGGATCCGGCAAATCGACCCTGCTGCAGTTGGCGGCCGGCCTGCTGACAGCACAGCGGGGGGAGGTACTGGCCGACGGCCAACCAGTGACCGCGATGTCGCGGCGTGAGATTGCCAGACGGATCGGGGTTGTCGGGCCGAGCCGCGAGATCAGGTTCCCGTTGACCGCGCTCGAGTATGTGCTGACCGGGCGATACGCCAGCGTGCCGGCGATCGGATTCGATACCGATTCTGACATCACGATCGCCCGCCAGTCGCTGCGTGAGACCAACGCGCTCCAGTTTGCCGCCCGCCAGATGGGTGAGCTGTCGGCTGGTGAGCGGCAGCGTGTGGCGCTCGCCCGGGCGATGGCACAAGAGCCGGGATGGCTGCTCCTCGATGAGCCTACGGCCAATGCTGATCTGGCCCATCAGATCTCGTTACTTGAACTGATCAGGGAGCTGATCACACGGAAGGGGCTCGGAGCCATCATCGTCACCCACGACCTGAACCTCGTCGCCGAGTTTGCCGACCGGGCACTTTTTCTGAAGGGTGGACATCTGGTCGCGGGCGGAAGACCCTCTGAAGTGATGAGTGCCACCCTTCTGAACGACATATTCGAGGTACCGCTTCTGGTAGACCGTCATCCGCGAAGCGGCAATCCGCGAGTTTCGTGGCAGCGCAACAGTTAAGGAATTCATATGAAGAGAGCAATCATTCAGACCATTATTCTCACGCTGGCATCCCTCATCGCTTCGGGACAGAGCACCACCGGCTCGATTTCGGGGGTGGTGGTCGATTCAGGTGGGTCTGTAATCGGTGGTGCGAGGGTGGTCATTCTCCAGGCTAACCGCATCGCCATTCAGGAGACCTCTACCAACAGTCGCGGCGAGTTTATTGTCCGGGATATCCTGACGGGTGACTACACGGTCTCGGTTGAGAAAGATGGCCTGACCCAGCCGGGAGGAGCCCATCCGGTTCGGGTTGAGGCCGGTCGGACAATTCGGGGATCGATCGTCCTGACGGTCGCAGCGATCGAGGATGGCCTGATCATCTCGGCCACCCGCACCGACTCACGATTGACAGAGACCCCTTCCCGGGTTCATCTCGCCACTGAGAGCGACATCACCCGCGCGCAACGCATCTCCGTCGCCGATGTGCTCCGCACTTCGCCCGGAGTCCAGGCTTTCCAGACTGGTCGCCGTGGCGGGGTTACTTCCATGTTCCTTCGCGGGGGCGAATCAGACTACACCAAGGTCCTGATCGATGGGGTTCCATCGAACGACGCTGGCGGCTCCTTCGATCTCGCTGATCTGACTGTCGACAACCTTGCCCGCATCGAACTGGTTCGTGGCGCCCAGAGCGCCATCTACGGATCTGACGCCATGAGCGGCGTTCTGCAAATCTTCACCCATCGCGGAAACGCAACCGATCCTCAACTCGACCTGTCGCTCGAAGGCGGCAGCTTTGCACTGACACGCCAGTTTGCGCGCCTCTCAGGCCTTGCCAATGATTTCGACTACTCGACCAGCTTCACCCATCTGCGAACCAACGGGCGCGATCGAAACGACGACTACCAGAACCGGATTGCGACCGCCAATTTCGGTTACCGGCTCAATGTTCGCAGCCAGGCCCGGTTAACTCTTCGCAATGAGAATTCCGGGGCCGGAGTTCCAGGACCGACCGCGCGACTCTTTGTCGACCCGGATGAACGAATCGAGCGCCGGCGCGTTGCGATGAGCGGACGAGTCGATGACCAGACGACCAACTTCTGGCATCAGAGTTTCACTTACGCCTACTCCGCCAACCATCAGCTCAGCTTTGATCCGGCGGCACAGGATCTCTCCCGTCCCGGAACCCCGCCTGATGGCGGAACCGCCTTTAACGATTTTCGCAGCCTCTTCAGCAACCATCAGCGCCGGTTTGGCTTCCGGTACCAGAGCGATCTGGTGGCTATCAATGGCCACTTCATCTCATCCGGTATCGACTATGAGACGGAGAGTGCCGTCTTTGACAGCGGGTTTGAAGGTCTCAATCGGGTCACCGCGCGACGTAACAATACCGGTATCTACACCCAGGATCAGTTCTCTTACGGTTCACGCCTCTTCTTCAACGCCGGAGTGCGGGTTGAGAGTAATCAGGCCAGCCTGCCAACGGAACTGACCGCCATCCTCAAAAGTCTTGGGTCAGCCTCCTACACTGGGACGATCGGATTCGGAACCCGTGTCATGCCAAAGGCAGCCCTGACCTGGGTCGTCCAGCAGAGTGGTCTCCAGAGCCGTTTTGGGCCGACCCGGCTGCGCGCCAACTATGGCGAAGGGCTGAAAGCCCCGACCCTCATTGAAGCCTTCAGCCCCAACCAATACTTCCTTGGTAATCCGGGGCTCCGCCCGGAACGGGCTCGCAGCTTTGACCTTGGGCTTGAGCAGCTGATCTGGCGTGACCGATATCGAATCGAGGTCAACTATTTCGACAACCACTTCCGTGATCAGATCGCCTTTAACGCCAACCCGGTGACCTTTGGCGGCCCGGTTCCCCTCCCTGATGGGCGCCTGACCCACTACCTGAACAATGACCGCGCCCGTGCCAGGGGCTACGAGGCGGTCTTCAGCGGACGGCCAATTCGACGGCTCCAGGTCAGTGGCCACTACACCTTTCTCACGACACGGCTTGTCGCCGCCGCGCCGGTCATCAACTACGCCACCATGACCATGGCTCCCAATCCGGATGTCAGTCTTGAGTTGCTGCGACGCCCTCGCCACTCTGGCGCCGTCAACGTCAGCTGGCTCGGTAATCGCTTCGACCTCAACCTTGACGCGCTCCTGGTCGGGCAGCGCCGTGATATCGATCCGGTCTCCTTCGCTCGCTTCAACGCGGCTGGAAGACCACTCTACAATCCATCCTTCTCCCGCGTCGATCTTGCCGGCTCGGTCAGGCTGACAGCCGGAATGTCCCTCTTTGCCCGCGTCGAGAATATGCTCAATCGAGACTATCAGGAGGTGCTTGGTTACCGGGCCTACGGAATGACCTTCTCTTCCGGCCTGCGGATCAGCCTCGGCCGGGGTCGGTAATATCTGAATGGACAATATTGGTTAGGAGGGAGCCTCACAGCTCCCGTCCTCCCACACCACTGGACGTGCGGTTCCGCATCCGGCGGTTCACATAGAAAATTGAAGGGGGCTTCCGGGTTTAGTGAGGGTCTCCCCCTGTCAGAAACCCATCCCCATCTACCGCGTTCACGGCAACTGTCAGGGCAGGCCTTGCACCTGCCCTGGTTCTGATGTACTGGCAAGCCTTGTGCCTGCCCTGATCCCAGATGACGGCTTCAGATTGCTCGAAGTGGTTCATTGCCGATCAATCCCGAGGCGGCATTCTGAATGCGGTGTTTTGAAGGAACGCCGCTGGGCTTTGGACATTTCGTGCCAAAAAGGGGACATTTCCACCAGCGCCCCAACGGGGCGCCGCATACCGGCCCAGGG
>JBEGMZ010000236.1:0-3037 GCA_041182745.1 Acidobacteriota bacterium | reverse complement strand
GACAGCAACCGCAATTTCTGGGATGCCGACCGGAACAACTATCAGCCCCGTCTCGGCTTTGCCTATAAGCTGACCGAGAAACTGGTCATCCGTGGCGGCTGGGGACTCTACACGGTTCCCTTCGTGATCGCCGGCGTCAATCAATCCGGGTTCTCGCTGCAGACCCAGATCGTCCCGAGCGTCGACAATGGACTGACCTATCAGGCCAACCTCGCCAATCCCTTCCCGACCGGTGTTCTCCAGCCGCGCGGGGCGGCCCTTGGGCTGGGGGCCCTGCTCGGTCAGTCGCCCTCCTTCCTGCCCTCCAAGGTCAACAACTCCCAGGCCCAGCGTTGGTCGTTCGGTGGACAGTATGAGCTGCCCGGCAACTGGCTCCTCGAGTTGCAGTATGTCGGAAATCGCGGCTACGACCTCGTCGTCGGAACCAACATCTTCAATGCGGTGCCGAAGCAGTATCTGTCGAACAGCCCGATTCGTGATCAGGATCGGATCAATTTCCTGACCACCGCAGTTCCCAATCCCTTCCGCAATCTGATTCCCGGCACCGGACTCAATGGTGCCACCGTGCAGCGGCAGCAGCTCCTGCGTCCCTACCCGCATTTCACGGGGATCAGTGGCATCGCCAACAACGGCAACAGCGACTTCCACAGCGGGCAGATCCGGCTCGAGAAGCGTTTCAGCCGCGGGTTCACGACCCTTGTCAGCTATACCTGGTCGAAGTTCCTCGTCCGTGACTCGTTCCTCAACGAGGTCGACACGCAGTTTGAGCGCCGCCTCTCCGACGCGGACATTCCGCACCGGATCGTCGTCAGCGGCATCTATGAGCTGCCGTTTGGCCGGGGACGCAAGTGGGGCAAGGACCTGCACCGGGCCGTCGATACCATTCTCGGCGGCTGGCAGGTTCAGGGCATCTGGCAGGCGCAGCAGGGTCGTCCGTTGACAATCGGTAATGTTTACTATAATGGTGATATCACCAGACTGAAGACAACGGTCAATTCGAGCCGCGTCGATAGTACGGTCTTCGATATCGGTGGATTCTACTTTACTGACGCGGCGGTCCAGACCAACGGTGTGGTGGATGTGAACAAGCAGCGCAATGATCCGCGAATTCAGCTCTCGGGCAACTACCGGACACTGCCATCCCGTTTTGCCGGTTTTCGCGGCACGGGGCTCAACATGGCCGATCTCTCGGTGAGCAAGAACTTTGCCTTTACCGAGTCGATCAAGCTCCAGGTGCGGGCCGAGTTCCTGAATGCGACCAACACGCCATTCTTCGACAATCCCAATCTGTCTCCGAACAACGCCAATTTTGGCCGGGTGACGAGCCAGAACAATCTGCCGCGGGATGTGCAGATCGGTCTGCGACTGGTATTCTGATCGAGCGGTGGGAGATCTGAGGGCCCCCCGGACCGTCCATTCGTGATCGTCGTCCGGGGGAAAGCCCAATCACAAACTCAACAAATGGAGATACCAATGAGTAAGACGACACGACGTGATTTCATGCGGACGACCGCCGCGGCAACAGCGGGTGTGGCGGCGACGAGGTTGAATGTACTGCAGCCCGGGCGGGTGTTGGGGGCGAATAGTCGCGTCCGCGTCGCCCTGGTCGGCGCGAGCGATCGGACGATGAGCTCGCTCCTGCCGGCCTTCCAGACCTATGCGAAGGAGCTCAACTTCGAGCTCGTCGCCGTCTGTGACATCTGGAAGAAGCGGCGTGAAGAGGTGCCCGGCCAGATTGCCCAGAAATATGGGATTGCCACGCCGGCCGGCGTCCGCAACACCGATGAGCTCTACGACCGCAAAGATGTCGATGCGGTCATCATTGGCACGGCCGACTTTCAGCACGCCTTTCACGCGATCGAGGCGGTCAAGGCGGGCAAGGATGTCTACGCCGAGAAGCCCTTCGCCAACATCATGAGCGATGCCAACGAAGCGCTGAAGGTGATCGGCGGCTCAGACCGCGTCTTTCAGGTTGGCACGCAGCGTCGTTCCACCGACAGCTACATGCGGGCGAAGGAGTATCTCGACTCCGGCAAGTTTGGCGATATCGTCATGGCCGAAATGACCTGGAACGTCAACCAGCCCGGGCGCTGGCGCCGTCCGAATGTCGTGCCGCTCCTCAAGCAGGAGGATACCGACTGGAAGCGTTACCTGATCAACCGCGATCCAAAGATCCCCTTCGATGCCCGGAAGTACCTCGAGTTCCGCCTCTTCTGGCCCTTCTCGTCGGGCATCCCGGATCAGTGGATGGTCCACCAGATCGACACTGTCCACTGGTTCACTGGCCTCTCCCATCCGCGCAGCGTCGTCGTCAACGGCGGGCTCTACCTCTGGAAGGATGGCCGCCAGAACTGGGACACCATGACCGCCGTCTTCGATTATCACAATCCGAAGACCGACAAGGCGTTCCAGGTTCTCTATTCATCGCGGATGACCAATGAGGCCGGCGGCGTCAAGGAGATCTACTACTCGAACGGTGGAACTCTCAACCTCGACACCAACAAGGTGACCGCCGAGGGCGGGTTGAAGGACAACATGGCCCGGTCGATGGGGATGAAGGCCAACCAGCTCGAATCCTACAGCCTCTCTGACGAGGCCGGTATCGAGACATCGGCCAACACCGGGGTCGACAAGCAGACCCTCGCCCACATGCGCAACTGGATGGACTGCGTCCAGAAGCGCAATCGGAAGACCAATGCCGATATCCACGCCGCCTACAACCACTCGGTGGCGCTCTGCATGACGATTGCCGCCATCCAGACCGGCAAGCGGGTCACCTTCGACGACAAGAAGCAGGAAGTTGTCGTCAGCTAGACTCAGCATGAGACAAGAGGCGGTCCCTGGCTCGTTTCTCGATCCGGGGACCGCTTCGTCTTGATCCATACCATCCATCATCGACCATTATCGACAGGGGAATTGACCATATGAAGAAGCTTATCTTGGCCGGCTGGTTGGCTGGCCTGGTTGTCATGAGCAGCGGCGCCGTCCTGGCCCAGGCGGTGAAGATCGTTGAGCAGAAAGAGAAGAAGCAGCTCGA
>JBEGMZ010000235.1:0-3063 GCA_041182745.1 Acidobacteriota bacterium | reverse complement strand
GGCTGGCAAAGCTGGCGCGCCGCCGGTCGGTTGACGGAGACGGGCCGGTTTGACCACACCTTTACGCGCGTGTTATGTTTTTTTTGAGGGTGAGAGCGGCGTTCATCACCTCTAACGGCGGCATCAGCCTGGCTGGTGGCACAGAGAAACGAGGATCTGGATCGTGTCGACAAACCTGCTGAAGAAGACGGCTCTCAATGAGCGACACCGGCGACTCGGTGCGCGAATGATCGATTTCGGTGGCTGGGAGATGCCGGTTCAGTACCCGGCCGGCACGATCGAGGAGCACCTCGCGGTCCGCCAGTCGGTTGGGATCTTCGATGTCAGCCACATGGGAGAACTGGAGATCCGCGGAGAGCAGGCACTCGATCTCGTTCAGCACGTGACCTGCAATGACGCCGCGAAGCTGGTAGATGGCCAGATCCAGTACTCGGCGCTGACGCTTCCGAACGGAGCCTTTGTGGACGACATTCTCGTCCACCGCTTCTCGTCTGATCACTACTTCATCTGCGTTAACGCGTCCAACACCGAGAAGGATTTTGAATGGATCCGCGGCAACTCCGCCGGATTTGCCGCGACGGTCTCCGATGTCAGCCCGAACTACTGCCAGCTGGCGATCCAGGGGCCACGGGCGGCAGCGCTGCTGCAGTCACTGACGACCATTCCTCTCGATCAGATCAAATACTACTGGTTCCGATCAGGGATGGTCGCCGATGCCCCGTGTCTGGTCACCCGCACCGGCTACACCGGTGAGGATGGCTTTGAGCTCTACTGTGACCCATCGGCCGCCGGAGCGCTGTGGGATCGAATCCTGACGGCGGGTGAACCGTACAGAATTCTGCCCTGTGGACTCGCGGCGCGGAATACCCTCCGCCTCGAGGCGAAGATGGCCCTCTATGGCCACGAGATCGACGACCAGATAACGGTCTTTGAGGCTGACCTCGGCTGGATCTGCCGACTTGAGAAGCCGGAGTTTATCGGTCGTGATCGGTTGATCGCGCTGCGGGCGGAAGGACCGAAGCGCCGCCTGGCCGGGTTCGAAGTGCTCGACCGGGGAATCGCTCGTGATGGCAACCCGGTAGTCATCAACGGTGTCACCGCGGGTACTGTCACCTCCGGAAGCCCGGCCCCGTTTCTCCGCAAGAATATCGGTCTTGCCATGCTTCCGATCGAAATGACCGCGATCGGAACAAGGTTCGAGATCGATGTCCGTGGGCGGCTTGTCACAGCTGAGGTCGTCCCGACACCCTTTTATAAGCGAAAGAGATAGTCTTTATCCCGACAACGGGTCAACTGATAATTTTGCCAACAAATCGACATCGATCGGTAACCGAACGTTACTACTTTCTGAAGCGAGGACAAAGCGAGGACATATGGCTGCCAACCCTGAAAATCTCCAGTACACCAAAGACCACGAATGGATTCTTGTTGCCGGCGATACCGGTACCGTCGGAATCACCCATTTCGCGCAGAACCAGCTCGGGGACATCGTTCACGTGCAGTTGCCGCGGGTTGGGGATACCTTCGCGGCCAATGACGCCTTTGGAGAGATTGAATCGGTCAAGACGTTCAGCGAACTCTTCCTTCCGGTCTCCGGTGAAGTGATTGAGGTGAACGAATCTCTCGAGGAGACACCGGAAGCGGTCAACAACTCACCATACGGTGATGGCTGGATGATCCGAATCAGAATCAGCAACACGGGCGAGCTCGACAAGCTGCTCAACTCAAACGAGTACGAAGACTTCACCGCCGCACAGGGGGATTCCTGATCCTTTGTGTTCACCAAGGAGAAGCAGAGATGCGATATATTCCCAATTCTTCATATGAACGCGGACAGATGCTCCGCGAGATGGGCCTGAAATCGGTCGATGAGCTGTTCGAGGGGATACCTGGGAACCTGCGTTTGAAGCGGCTGCTCCAGACCCCCCCGGCAATGGCCGAGACGGAGGCGCTGTCGTACTTCCGTCAGATGGCGGAGACGAATGAGACTCCGGCTACCGGGAAGCGCATGGCGTCATTTCTTGGTGCCGGAGCTTACTACCATTTCATCCCGACCGTCATCGATACCCTCATCTCGCGGTCAGAGTTCTATACCTCATATACGCCATACCAGCCGGAGATCAGCCAGGGGACGCTGCAGGCGATCTTCGAGTTCCAGTCGATGATCTGTGAGCTGACCGGTATGGACGTCTCGAACGCCTCGCTCTATGACGGGTCGACCGCGACCGCCGAAGCGGTGCTGATGGCCGAGCGCGTCACCGGTCGGACAAAGGTCGCACTTGCCGGCAACATGCACCCGGAGTATATCGAGGTTGTCGACACCTATATCCGGAACGCCGGTATCAGCAAGGTGTCGCTGCCGTTCGACGCCGCGACAGGTGGTATCAGGCCGGAGGCGTTGAGCGGGCTGAACGAGGAGATTGGGGCGGTGATCGTCCAGTCGCCAAACTTCTTCGGTGGGATCGAAGAGCTGCAGCGGATTGGCGATGCCGCGCACCGGGTTGGAGCCCTCTTCGTGGTGGTGGTGGCCGAGGCGCTCAGTCTCGGAATGCTCCAGGCACCCGGCCGGGTTGGGGCAGACATTGTCTGCGGTGAAACTCAGTCCTTTGGCATTCCAATATCGTACGGTGGATCGTACTGTGGATTTTTCGCCACGCGCGAGAAGTACCAGCGCCAGATACCCGGACGGCTGGTCGGAATGGCCCACGACGAGCGAGGCCGTTCCGGCTTCGTACTGACCCTCGCGACACGCGAGCAGCATATCCGCCGCGAAAAGGCGACCTCGAACATCTGCACCAACCAGGGGCTCTACGCGCTGATGTCGACGATCTATCTTTCGACCATGGGGCGCAATGGGGTCCGGGAGGTCGCAGGGCAGAATCTGCAGAAGGCCCATTATGCCGCGCGACAGATCACAGCCGTCGAGGGTTACCGGCTGCGTTTCGAGGGAAAGTTCTTCAACGAATTCGTCGTCAGCGGACCTCTGCCGGCAGGTGAGCTGCTGCGGCGACTGCGTCAACGGGAGATCGTCGGCGGGCTCGAACTGGCGCGATTCTTCCCCGA
>JBEGMZ010000234.1:0-3848 GCA_041182745.1 Acidobacteriota bacterium | reverse complement strand
ACTTTGTCGCGGTCATCCTGGCGAAAGAATCAGGCGGGAAGACTCCGTCATCACCGGAGACTGTCAGGCTGACGAAGGAGAGGCCGGACGAGGTTCGGACGGTTGCACTGCTCTCGCTCGCAGCGATGGCCGGGGATGATTCGAAGTGATGCCGATTGATGTAACCGGTTGCCGCTGGTTCCACTGGCGGACGGAAGAGGTAGAGTAATGCTCCAGAATCTTTTTGCGACTGTCATGACGCATTCAGCTCCGAGTGCCAACTACCGTGGCGAGTCGGAGGATAATCGGCAGGTAATTCAGAAGATAACGATCGGTGACCTCGACTATCCGATCATCAGTTCGGAGGCGATTCGCAACGCGCTGCGCGAGATTCTCGCCGAAAGCGTCCCGTGCAATCGCCGCCGCCTGCACCACGAGGAACAGCTTGCCGTTGAGTATCAGGAGTTTCCCAATCCGGATAAGTATGCCGACGACTATCTCTTTGGCTACCTTGTTGCTGATCCAAAGGCGATCAAAGAGTATCGAGGTCGGCCCGCGAAGCGAGATAGCGTGCTGCGGGTCAATATTGCAGTGGCGCTGGCCCCATACCGATATAACACCATCTTTCACCAGTCGCCTCGCCACAGTGGAGAGAGTCCGTTCAGGAACTCGAACCGGACAGCGCTGATCCATCAGGAGGTGGCCCATACTTCCTATCAGTATCCGCTCGCCCTGCCGGGACGGGAGTGCCGGGAGCGTCCGGAGTGGACGCGTGCGCTTCTGCGCGCCATCGGAGAGCTGTCGCGGGTAGCGGGCGGGCAGGCGCGAAGTCTCTATGATCTTGGGCCGGCGAGCATTGTCGCGCGGTTAACCCCGCGTCTGGTTGCCGGCTATGACACGTACGGTTTCACCATTGACGGCACCTTCAGGCCGTTGAAGCGAATCGGACCCGATGATCTGCCGGGCAACGAGTTCTGGGTCGGAGGGGAGATCGTCCGAACAATGGAGGCCACCGAACGAGAGCGGCTCGAGAATTGCGGGGTGAGGATGATGGCCAATCCCGAACGGTTGATTGCTGCATTGACGGAATCTTTTCTTGGGTCAACGGAGGAGAATGGGTGAAGGGGTGGAGACAATCTGGCTGCGCATCAGGGCTCCATTTGCCGCCTTCCGCCTGTTCCAGGCGGGAGGATACCGGGCGACATATCCGGTTATTCCACCATCGGTCGCCTACGGGTTGGTTCTCAATTTTGCCGGTCTCGAGATGCGTGGATCGCTCAGCGGGCTGACCACCGGGATCCGTGACGGACTGCCGGAGCTGGGAATAGCCGTCGGACTGCTCAGGTGGCCACGAACAGCGAAGCTCTTCCAGCAGCTTCACAGCTATCCGGTCGGAGGATCGGCCAGCCGGCTTGGTGCGCGCACCCACGGGGCAAAATACCTGATTGCTCCGGCAAGACGTGAGCTGCTTGTCGGTTATGACGGCGTGGTCGGAGTGCGGACTCCGGATCCATCGCTTGCCGGAAGAGTTCGGAAGGGAGTCGAGGGGCAGCTTGATGTGGAGCGATATGGGCTTCCATTCCTTGGCGATAACAACCTCACGATCGATGAGGTCGATCTGCTGGCTGAGCCTCCACCGGCCTGGTGGTACTGCCAGGTTGGGGCGGATCGAGCGGGTCGTCGCGGCGTCTGCCGACTGACAGTTGGAATTGATCGTGTCGACAATAGTCGAACCACTGCCGTCACGATGGCGCCGACCGAGCGGCCATTTGAGTATCCACCGGAGGCGGCCTGGGTTGTGACCCCGGGGCGGATGTGACAGAGTCGAGCTGAAAGAGTGGAATTTATGGTTTTGGTCTTGCGCGAGGAGCGGTCTGATGGCATCCTCCCCGACGTCAGGATACGATTCAGTGATGCCGTCAGGCGTTGAGCAGCTTACTGGTGCCAATGAGGGTGGCGTTCGGTCGCCGCCGAGACCGTCTCCGATGGGGAATGGTCGCCGGCGGCGGTCGTTCGCCCACTCTCAATCTGGTAGATGGCCTGCGGAGTATGTCGATTGCAGGCAGCGGAGAGTGTGAACGTGAGACAAGGGGTGAGCAGGAGATTCAGCCGGAGTGGGCGCGCGATGATCGGATTGCGCTGGCTTGCCTTACTAGCCTCGCTCACAGTGATGCTGCCGGCAATGCCGGTTTACGGCCAGACCGGGCGACCAAACATCCTCTGGATCTCGGCTGAGGATATCAGTCCGGATTTGGGGAGCTACGGTGACGGTTATGCCATCACACCGACGCTTGACAGGCTTGCCGCCGCCGGAGTCCGCTATTTAAACGCCTTCTCGACTGCGCCGGTCTGTGCGCCATCTCGCTCGGCGATCATTACCGGCATGTATCCAACAACAATCGGCTCGCTCCACATGCGTTCGAAGGCCGTTCCACCCGCCGGAGTTAAGGCCTTTACCGAATATCTGCGCGCTGTCGGATACTACTGCACCAACAACTCGAAGACCGACTACAATTTTGAACCTCCACCCTCGAACCGTCCACCGGAGACCGTCTGGGACGAGACGAGCAACCGGGCGCACTGGCGCAACCGTCCGGACCCGGCACAGCCGTTCTTTGCGGTCTTCAATATCAACGTGACGCATGAGAGCCAGATTCGGGCGGCGGAGGGTGACTACCGGCGAAATACCGCCCGGCTGACACCCGAACAGTTTCACGATCCGGCAAAGGCGGTGCTGCCGCCATACTATCCGGACACCCCACTTGTTCGGCGCGACTGGGCCAGATATTACGACAATATCACGGCGATGGATTATCAGGTGGCCGATATCCTGCAGCAGCTCGATCAGGATGGCCTGAGTGACCGGACAATCGTCTTCTTCTGGGGCGATCACGGTCGTGGTCTGCCACGTGGAAAGCGAAATGTGTACGATTCAGGAATTCGGGTGCCGCTGATCATTCGATGGCCGGGTCAGATCAAACCCGGTACGGTCAATGACGACCTGGTCAGCCTCTTCGACCTTGGACCGACGGTACTCTCTCTGGCCGGGGTGAAGATACCAGCCCACATGCAGGCGCAGGCGTTTCTGGGACCGTCTCGAAAGAGGCCGCGACCATACGTCTTCTCGCATCGGGATCGGATGGATGAGGCGCACGATATGGTCCGTTCGGTGATGGGCAAGCGATTCCATTACATCCGGAACTTCCATCCGGATCGAACGAGCGCGCAATATATCGATTACCTTGAGGAGATGCCGACGATGCGTGAGCTGAGGCGACTTTTCAAGGAGCATTTCAACGCACTGGGACCGCGCTATGGATCGGCCCTCACCACGGAGCAACTCGCCTTTCTGCTGCCCGGCAAACCGCCAGAAGAGCTGTATGATCTGACGGTCGATCGCCACGAAGTGCGAAATCTGGCAGGTCTGCCGGAGCATCGACGGGTATTGCGGGAGATGCGGCTCGCCCTTGATCTCTGGCAGCGGCAGACAAAGGACCTTGGCCTGGTTCCGGAGGAGGCGCTACGACAGCGGATGCGACCCGGTGGGGTCTGGCAACAGGTTGCGAGACCAGGAGTCCGGCTTGAACGCGTTGACCACCGGGTAAAGGTGGACCTGTCAACCGCCACTCCAGGGGCATCGATCATCTACACGACAGAGTCGGGTGACCGGCCGCGCTGGCAGCTCCACACTGGCCGGCTGGTGCTCGAATCCGACCTTGTGCTGCGGGTCAAGGCCTGCCGCCTTGGCTATCTTGACAGCGAAGAGGTCGTCAGGCCGCTTCGACCCTGATCGTGCAGTCGCGCTGGCTCCGGCTCAACCACTCCACTGGGCCATTGAATTGAATGGAGGCTGACCAATCTTAGTGGCC
>JBEGMZ010000233.1:0-4650 GCA_041182745.1 Acidobacteriota bacterium | reverse complement strand
TTACTCACCCGGACGCCACTCTACTCAGGGCCGAAGCCCCTTTCGCGTTCGACTTGCATGTGTTAGGCACGCCGCCAGCGTTGATTCTGAGCCAGGATCAAACTCTCAGAGTAAAATCCTGATCATCTAAAACCAGAAAACTAATTCCCGATGTTCGAATGACCTTTGCAATTATCGGTCTTTCAAGACTAATCACTATAAGGTATCGACGTATTGTACGCTCTGCCTAGTTTTCAAATATCGACTATTGCCGAGACCGATCTTGAATCAGTCATAACTTTACTCGACAACTTTCATCTGGGGGAGGATGGTAGAAGATCTGCAAGCAAATTACAAGCCAGCTTTTAAGATAATCTATGAACATCAAAACCCACTGTTAAGATGAAATGTAAAGATCAAAATCTGTTAGACAACACTTACCAGAGCAACCCAGAGCGCCTGAATGCAATGCTGAAGCAGCTGAGTATACATATTCAGCTCCGGTTCAACCTGACCCAGCCTCAACGCTTGACTTAAGCTAACCCGATAGAGTTCACTAAGCCTGCTCAGTTTTAAAGATGCCGTTCTGAAGATCTATCACACCGAACTTCTGAGCTTAACTGAACTTCTGGGCTTAAACCTTTACCTTAAGCCGTTACTCTGAACTGATTGTCAACTTTCAACTTTTTGCCGTCATCTCCGGCGAAATTTGGATTATAGGCATTTCGACTTAAGAGTCAACAGTTATTTTCACTTTTTTCAAAAAAAGTGAAAATCGAGCCAGGTCGATCGGATTCAGGGCCTTTTTGAGGCTTTTTTGCATTGCCTGGCAGGGTTATACCCGTCTTTTTGGCGTTGTTCTTTGAGCGAAGGCGGGAGAGCGGTAATATCGTTCCGGAATTGGCGGGGGCGATCTTGCACAATCCAGCCTGAGCACTCGCTGGATTATTGAGAAGGTGGCAATGAGGAAGTGACGATGGAAGCAGAGAAAAGAGAGCAATTCACAATCAGACAGTGTACCAGCATGGAGGAGTTCGGGGCGTGCATTGATCTGCAGCGAAAGGTCTGGAGGTTCAGCGACCTTGACATCATTCCCCTGCGAGCTTTTGTAATCAACCTGCACAGTGGGGGGATTACCCAGGGAGCTTTCGACCATGAGGATCGACTGATTGGATTCTCACATGCGCTGCCGGCCCTGGATCAGCATCACCGGCCCTTCTTCTATTCGCACATGCTGGCAGTCGATTCAGCCTGGCGTGACGCAGGTATTGGATGGAGGCTGAAGCTGGCGCAGCGAGAGCAGGCCCTGCGGGTCGGAGTTTCGCTGATCAAGTGGACCTTCGATCCCCTGCAGTCACGCAACGCCAACCTTAACATTCGGAAATTGGGTGGCGTGGTACGAGAGTATAAGGTCAACTACTATGGCAACAGCAGTACAAGCGCGCTGCACCTCGGTCTGGACACGGACCGTCTCTTCGTGGAGTGGTGGCTTGAGTCGCTCCGGGTCGAACAGGCGGTAGCAGGCGAGGCGAGTGGTGAGAATGGCCGCGAGCAGGAACCGGAGGGGGTGGTAACCATCCCGTGGAATATTGACGCCCTCAAGCATGAGGATATGGCGAGAGCACGCGAGATCCAGCTCGCGACGCGAGAAGGCTTCCTGGCCTGTTTCAGGCAGGGTCTTTACTGTGCAGGTTTTGATTTCTCACCTGGAACAGTAGGGCGCTACCTTTTCTACCGTGACCAGCGGTCTGAAAGTAACGGGATGGAGCGGTCAGCACGTAATGCGTGACAGCAGGTCGCCGCGAGGGTCGGGGGGCGCAGACGAGTGGAATGAAAGAGATGGGTAAAGGCGTAGAAAGGGAGAGGAGTTAAGGATGAAGATCGAGCGAATTGAGATCAGGGAGATCAGGCTGCCGCTGGTGGCGCCATTTGAGACAAGTTTCGGAGTGACGACGGAACGTCGGATTATCCTCGTGCGGGTATTTGGAGAGGGAGAGACGGGATGGGGTGAGTGCACCTGCAATGAGGGGCCATTCTACAATCATGAGTCAACCGATATGGCCTGGATCCTGTTGCGTGATTTTGCCGGGCCATACACGATTGGGCGCGAAATTGGTGGCCCGGAGGAGGCTGGGAGCCTGACCTCACGGATTCGTGGCAACCGCATGGCGCGCGCGGCAATAGAGACGGCGGTCTGGGACCTGGCAGCAAAGCTGCAGGGAGTGCCTCTCTGGCAGCTGCTGGGCGGAACACAGGAGGAGATTCCCTGCGGAGTCTCGATCGGTCTGCAGGAGAATGATACGGCGCTACTGAAGAAGATAGGGCGAGAGTTGGAGGCGGGATATCAGCGGATCAAGTTGAAGATTAAACCTGGGCGAGACTACGAGATGGTGAAGGCGGTGCGGCGCGAATACCCGGATATCAGTCTGACGGTCGATGCCAACTCGGCCTACACTATGAGCGATCTCGACCTGCTGCAAAGATTGGACGAGTTCGATCTGATGTTGATCGAACAGCCGCTGGCATATGATGACATCATCGACCACGCCGGACTTCAGTCGAGGCTACAGACGCCAATATGCCTCGACGAATCGATTCTGAGTGTGGAGGATGCACGGAAAGCGCTGCAGACCGGATCCTGTCGAATCATCAACATCAAGCTTGGCCGGGTTGGAGGGCACCTTGAAGCGGGGCGAATCGAGCGGTACTGTCGGGAGCGTGGGGTACCGGTATGGTCAGGTGGCATGCTCGAATCGGGGATTGGTCGGGTGCACAATATCGCTATGGCAACGCAGGCCGGTTTTACGCTGCCGGGTGATATTTCAGCCTCAAAGCGTTACTGGACGCGGGACATTATCGATCCTGAGGTTGAAGTGACACCGCGTGGGACGATCCGACGCCCGGACGGGCCTGGAATCGGATATGAGATCGACCTGGCACGACTTGATGGGGTGACAGTAAGAAGAGAGATCATCTCCTGAGATCTGCCGTCGGAATCTACGGCGGCGCGGAATCTCCGCTCGACATATTTCTCACCCCGCGATCGGTTCTGCCGAAAACGATATTTTCGATATCGATATTTTGATATATGAATGCAGCATCAAGAATCGCCGAATTGCGTCGTCAGATCAACGCGCATGATTATCGCTACTATGTGCTGAACGAGCCGGTAGTTGCCGATATCGAATATGACACGCTGATGCAGGAGCTGAAGCGTCTGGAGGATGAAAATCCGGAGTTGGTGACGCCGGACAGTCCGACCCAGCGGGTCTCAGGTGAGCCGGCGGCGGTCTTTGCCGAATACTACCATCAGCGGCCAATGCTTTCGCTGGAGAACAGTTACAGTATTGAGGATTTGAAGGAGTGGGTACGAAGATGTGAGAAGCTGGCGGGAGAGGCAGAGCTGGATTATGTGGCGGAACTGAAGATTGACGGGCTCAGCCTCTCCCTGATCTACGAGGGTGGACTGCTGATGCGGGCGGTGACCCGGGGCGACGGAGTGCGCGGTGAGGTGGTAACAGGCAACGCGAGGACAATCCGGTCAATCCCGCTCCGGCTCGGGACGAGTGGGCCGACGGGGACAGAGGCGGTGGAGGTGCGCGGCGAGGTCTACCTGCCGGCACAGAATTTTGAACGGATTAACCGGGAGCGGGAAGAGCAGGAACTGCCGATCTTTGCAAATCCGCGTAATGCGGCCGCCGGGACCATGCGACAGCTTGACCCGCGGATCGTTGCGGAGCGACAGCTGGAGATCTTCTGCTACCAGCTCATCCTGGACGGTGAGCCTGCCTTTGCCACTCACCTCGAGTCGCTGGAGTGGATGCAGCGAAACGGGTTGAGAGTAAATCCGCACTATCAGAGGTGTCGCAACCTCGATGAGCTGATGGGATACTGCGAGCGATGGGGGGCGGAGCGGGACCAGCTCGGCTACGAGATCGACGGAGTCGTGATCAAGGTCAATCGAATCGGACTGCAGGAAGAGATGGGTTCAACCGCCCGGTCTCCGCGTTGGGCGATCGCCTATAAGTTTCCGGCGCGTCAGGTCTCAACCCGTCTTCTGGACGTCATCTACCAGGTGGGGCGGACTGGAGCGGTGACACCGGTCGCGGTGCTCGAGCCAGTCCAGCTGGCCGGTACGACCGTTTCGCGGGCCAGTCTGCACAACGCAGATGAGATGGAACGGCTTGGGGTTCGTCGTGGTGACTGGGTCTTCATCGAGAAGAGTGGGGAGATAATTCCCCAGATTCTGAAGGTGATAACCGAGCGGCGGACGGGGAATGAGACCGGATTTGAGTTTCCGAGCAGTTGTCCGAGCTGTGGGTCTGGTCTGACGAGATCCGAGGGGGAGGTGGTCTCACGTTGTCCCAACGGCGGCTGTCCGGCCAAGCGACGGGAGGGGTTGCTCCACTTCGCATCGCGGCGGGCGATGCGGATTGAAGGGCTCGGAGAGGCGCTCGTTGACCAGCTGACGAGAGCGGTCGACGATTCCGGGCGTGGCACGAGCGGCGCGCTGGTGGAGGATGTGGCTGATCTCTATCATCTTGGGGAGAGGCGGGAGGCGCTGCTCGCTCTTGATCGGATGGGATCCAAATCGGTCGACAACCTTCTGCAGCAGATTGAGCGCAGCAAGCAGGCGGGGCTGGCACGTCTGCTCTTTGGTCTGGGGATCAG
>JBEGMZ010000232.1:0-4799 GCA_041182745.1 Acidobacteriota bacterium | reverse complement strand
CCAGGGTGAGCAGGTTTTTCATTTTTGTCAGTTCCTTGCCTCGGCCGTTGCGCACAGCGAGTGGTGCCGAAACTTACTCCGGTCCGGTCGAGGCTCGACTTCACCGATAAAAGTGCCCATTTCTCGATCCACTGCTGGTGGGTCTTCCCGCAAACAGCGAGACCGTTAGATCTTACTACTTTACGCGCTACTTCACGTGCAAGGCGACGTCAGATTAGGGCTGTTTTCACCTACTGTCAATTCATCTCTCCGGCCTGTGTCATACCAGGATAGAAATGTCCCCTTAAAGTGATCCTACCCGAAGGATGAGCGTAAGGGGTACGATCTTGATGCGATCGCTGGCATTGTGGAGAAGCAGTCATTACCTGATGTTCGCTTATGGGCAGCGCGTTATAAATGTTATAAATATTGTCAAAATTTGACTTTTTTCGAGAAAGGATTGATCATCGCATGAGGTCTTCTCAGTTTGTTGGACGACAGTACAGACTTCCTTAACAATAATGGTGGGTTCAATGACGCCCGGGAACTACAAGGGGTATCAGTTCGGTTCTTTCCTTCTCGATACAGACAGTGAGACCCTGTACAAGGATGGTGAACCGGTAAATCTGCAACGAAAATGGTACGATATCCTTCTCTGTCTGGTCGGTCGCGCCGGCGAGGTTGTGCGAAAGGAAGAACTGATAGAGCAGGTCTGGCAGGGTAAGGAGATCGATGAACGTAATCTCACCCAGCACATCTACAATCTTCGCCGGGCACTGGGTGACAATCCACGGATTCCCTCGTTCATCCTGACTGTGCCCGGAAAAGGCTACACCTTCAACCACCCGGTAACAGCCCTGGTGGCGACCGATCTTGACGCTATACTGAACAGGGACTCACCGAACCCGGAAGAGGAAGGATCGGCACCTGCCGGTACACCCCGATCAGGATGGGTTGGGCGCCTGCCGAATGCCATCAGGTCAAGGTTCACCCTCCGTTACGCCCTCCGATCCGGGGTCGCGATTCTGGTACTGTCAACGCTATTGCTGGTCACCCATCCCAGCTGGTGGCGGAGCCGGAAGGCTGTGCCAGGAAGATATCCAAGACTGACCACCCTGACCACTGTCTCCGGACTCAAAATCGACCCCTCCTTCTCTCCGGATGGGCGGCAGATCGCGTTTGCGAGTGGCCGGTCAGGCAATAACCTTGACATCTATGTCACATCATTCGGTCAGCGCATTACACAGGCTCCGGTCAGACTGACCTCGAGCCCCCTTTCGGATCACGATCCGGTATGGTCGCCCGATGGACGCCAGATCGCTTTTCTCCGTGGCAACCATTATGACCAGGCGCGGATGGAGCTGCTTGTTGTGCCATCGACCGGAGGCAGTGAAAAGCTGATTGCCAGCGTCTGGGGAGGGCTTGACTGGTCGCCGGATGGACGCCATCTGGCGGTAATCGACGAAGAGAGCCCGCTTTACCCAACCACCCTCTACCTTATCTCCAGCGATGGAGCCCAGCGGCAGCGGTTGACCGAGCCGGTGCCAGGAGAGTGGAGATTTGATTCCACACCACGCTTCTCCCCTGATGGCCGGTCGATCGCGTTCATTCGCTGGCGCGGAGACATTGACGGTGATATCTGGGTGGTCGACATCCAGTCGAAGCAGCAGCGGCAGGTAACTTTTGATCGGAAGCAGATTGCTGATTTAAGGTGGTCACAGGACGGGCAGGAGATCCTCTTTATCTCTGGGCGTTCGGGCACCGGGCAGCTGTGGCGGCAAAAGATTGGTCAGAAGACGCCAACGCTGATCGATTCCGTCGTTGGCGATATCTTAAGGTTTGACCTCCATCCGGAGGACCCGAAGCTGGTGTTTACCCAGTATTCGCAAAATACATCGATCGAGGTCTGGCCGCTCGTCGGTTCGGCGGCCCGTGGCAATGAGGGGACAGTTCCACAGGCCTATCCAGAGTGGACCTGCCGGATCGATTCAATGCGCGATGATATGGATGCGTCTCTGCAGACTCAGAGCGGTCAGATTCTCACCGTCGCGTCATCCAGAAACTATCTCAATCCGAGGTTCTCCCCGGACGGGAAGCGGATTCTCTTTATCTCCAACCAGTCGGGGATGAACCAGATCTGGACGGCGAACGCCGACTGCTCGGATCCAACCCAACTGACCAATATCGATTTTGAGGGTCTGGGAAGTCCGCGCTGGTCGCCTGATGGTAAGAGAGTCGCTTTTGATGGCCGGAAGAATGGAACGGCGGAGCTATTTGTGATCGACTCAACCGGAGCCAATCTGCGCGTGGTCAACGAAGGTTACATGCCAGCGTGGTCAATGGACGGAAAGTATCTCTATTTCGTCTCGAACCAGATGCGGGTGCCGCACATCTGGAAGGTACCGGCCGCCGGAGGTAAAGCGGTCATTGTGACGACGAGCCACTCCCGCGATCCCCTTGAATCGGCGGATGGAAAGTGGCTCTATTTCTCGAGTATCGACCGGCTGTGGCAGAAGGATCTGGTAACCGGAACCGAGTCACCAGTGCCCGGCCTTGAGAATGTGGCTATCAACCGCTACTGGGATGTTACCTCGGAAGGGATCTACTTTGTGACGACCGATGAGGACAGCTTTGGATTCAAGTTGCACCGTTTCGATCTGCGGACGAAGAAGGTTACGATCCTGCTCGATTTCAGAGGGATCGTTGCGCGGTGGGTTCCGGGGATCAGCGTCGGCCCGGGGGGGCAGTCGATCGCGATCAGCTACCTTGGCAATGTGCTGGGTGATATTCAGATTTTGGATGACTGGAACTGACAAGGCCCCGTCGGGGCAGGGCAGACACCGGGCCCTTTCGGAACGTACGGATAGCCGTATCGGGTGATCAGGACCGATAAGGACGGCTCTGGAGCGGGCGGGGGAGATCAGCGACGAGCAGCCTGCTGGCGAGCGAGTTGGTTGAGCCAGGCCTCGGCCTTTTCCCAGTCCTGAAAGAGACGCTCATCAGCGCGAAAGGCCGGGCTGTGGACCACTCTGCGCCCGTTGAGAGTGGTCGAGCCGTGTTTCTTGTGGAGCAGTTCGTGGTACATCACAAAGTCGAGCAGCGCGGCCGGAACCTCAGGGCTGTCAAGACTGACTGAGATCATCACCGAGTCACGCGATGGCTGGTAGTGGCCGAACTTGCTTGAAGTGAGGGTCTGGTTCCAGCCAAGGATTGGACGTTCCATGTGACCGTTGAAGTAGGCACGGTTGACACGCTCGAAGCTCTCCTGAAGATCGTGGATTCGCCCGCGAGTAATTGGAGCGGGAGGGGCGGCAAGCGATTCAACCTCGAAGAGGATGTCATTGAACTCTTCGCTGAGGGCGAATTCGGTCACCATCTGCCGTCCACGGCCAGGTTCGTTGGGGATCAGTGCCGAGGAGAGCATGGCTCGCCAGACGGATGTTTCGGCTTGGAGGAAGCCAAGGTTGGCCTTGAGAATGGTGGCATTGGCGTAGCGACGAAAGCGCCAGAGCGAGTTCATTCCGAGCAGGTGGATTTCGAGCGGTATGGATGAGGGGAGCGTGAAGTCACGCCCTGCCTCTTCGGCTCTTACCAGAGCCGCGAGAATATTTTGCAGATTGTCGATGTTTGATACAAAACTGAGGTAGGTGTAGGCGCCACGAGTGCGGACTTCAAGCGCTGAAGGCGTCTGGCCGTGTTGACGACAGATCTTGTCGACCGATCCGGTATGATGACGAAGCTGATCGACCAGTTCCTCGCGCGCAGTAGCCGAACTGAGAAGCTGGCCCCGGTTGAGCCAGAGCTGCCGGGCCGTACTCTCCGCGATTCCGACGACATTGCGAACCCGCACCGGAGCACGAGGCTCAACCACCTGATCAGCGGCGCGGAGCGGGAGGTTGTCAAGATCGAGATCTTTCAGAAACTGATAGGCCATCCGCGAGGGGCCCGGCAGAACCTGCGCCGGACGACCGTGTCGCGCACAGATCTCCTCAACCTGCCGGACGGTACCCGCCACCAGTTCTCGAAATGCTTTAACATCCTCTGGCGCAAGTCCCACCTGAAGATTGCTACGAACCTGGTTGAATACGCGAACGAGCCCGGTGATCCTGATCATGACATCTGATTTAAATGGAAACAGTCACCATTCGAACAAGTCTCTGCCGGGTGGCTAAATCGGAACAGGCAACATTGGGACACTGCATGATGGAATCACCGCGAATCAGGGACGTTTTTCAATGTTGCCTGTTCCGATGTCGGCTGTTTCTATTTAGTTGACCGAAGCTACGGTCAGCCTGCAAACGACAGGCTGTTTATGAGTCGAAATCCCTTTCAACGGAAGAGGATCCTCGATCGGGGCTCGTCTGTCAAGACGGTCAGGTTACCTGACCGCACGAACCTCGACTCGCACCTCAAGCCGTTCCTCTGCTGACCCCTTGAAGATGCCGCGTGTTGGCGGAACGTCGGCGTAGTCACGCCCCGTCGCGACTCGTACGTACTCCGAGGTCTGCTCACAGTTGTGCGTCGGATCGAGCGACAGCCAGCCGTGGTGTTCGAGGTAGACATCGATCCAGGCGTGTGAGGCGGCATTGTCCGGAACAACGATCCCTGCCTCCTGCCGTTCGCTCACTACGCGCGGACTGTAGAGGTATCCACTCACATAGCGCGACGGGATTCCGAGAGCCCGTGTCCCAGCCAGCATGAGATGGGCAAAGTCCTGACACACACCGCGGCCAAGTTCGAGGACTTCCGATGCCCGCGTCTTGACGTCCGTCGCCCCCGGATCGTACTTCAATCCGCGATAGATAGCCTCCATCAGACCC
>JBEGMZ010000231.1:0-5828 GCA_041182745.1 Acidobacteriota bacterium | reverse complement strand
GAATCAGGGGTTATCATCCCTGGTAGATTTCCTTCCAACCAACCGGTAGAAACGAGCAGTCACCCGGTCGGAGAGCGAGTGACTCGCCGGGCCCGGCCGGTGGGTGAGTTGAAACGAGAAGAGTTGTGATGAGTACCGATAACAGATCAATGGCCTCACCAGAGATCACGGCCGGACCGCTGTTTGAAGCTGAAGCGCTGGCGAAACAGGAGCGGTTGCGTGGGCTGCTCCGCGAAATGGGCTCCGTCATAGTTGCCTACTCTGGTGGAGTTGACAGTGCCTATCTCGCGTGGCTTGCCGCGACCGAGCTTGGCGAGCGTGCCCTTGCCGTCACTGGGGAGAGTCCAAGCTATCCCGATTTCCAGCGCCAGGACGCCCTAGCGGTCGTCGACCGGTTCGCGATCCGACACGAGTTCATCGTGACAGAGGAGATCGCCGATCCCAACTACCAGGCCAACCCGGTCAATCGATGTTACTTCTGCAAGCACGAACTCTTCTCCAAACTGGCGCAGGTTGCGACGGATCGTGGCTACGCCTGGGTCTGCGATGGTAACAACGCTGACGATGCCGGGGACTATCGGCCCGGACGTCAGGCGGCGCGCGAGCTCTCCGTCCGCAGCCCGCTGCTTGAGGCTGGCCTGACGAAAGAAGAGATCCGCTTTCTCTCGCGTCGGGCAGAGCTGCCGGTCTGGGATCGGCCAGCCTCGGCCTGCCTCTCCTCGCGCATACCGTATGGCATGCCCGTGACGATCGAGAAGCTTTCCAAGATCGAGCTGGGTGAGTCGCTGCTCCGTAACCTCGGCTTTCAACAGATGCGCGTCCGTCACCACGGCGACCTTGCCCGGATCGAGATCTCTCCGGACGAGATGCCGCGCGCACTCGACCTCGAACTCCTGCAGCAGCTCAACACCGGATTTAAGGCCCTCGGCTTCAGGTATGTCACCATCGACCTTCAGGGCTATCGGACCGGCTCGCTCAATGAGTCGCTCGCCAGCGCCTCCTGAATGCCGCCGATCGACTCCTTTCAGGGAGACCTTTTCCGTGGGCGGGGCCGCGGCGTAGCCGCCGGGCCTCGCTCCAGCCGTCGTTTCTATCCACCACCCAGAGTACCAACCCGAGGAGGTTTCCAGCGTGGCCTACGTTGACGATATCCGAGCAATCAAAGATGAGAACCCGTTTGAATCGATGATGTCCCGCTTTGACCATGCAGCGAGACTGCTCAATCTCAATCCCGATCTCTATCAGGTTCTTCGACTGCCAAACCGGGAGTTTACCGTCTATATTCCAGTCTTTATGGACAACGGGAATATTGAGGTCTTCACCGGTTACCGGGTTCAGCACAACTTCGCGCGCGGCCCGGCGAAGGGAGGGATCCGCTACGCGCCCGACCTCTCGCTCGACGAGATACGGGCCCTCGCCGCCTGGATGACCTGGAAGTGTGCGGTGATCAACATCCCGTTCGGTGGCGCCCAGGGTGGAGTCATCTGTGACCCGACGAGGATGTCGCGCTCCGAGCTGGAACGACTGACCCGTCGCTATACCGCCGAGCTGATCGACGTCATCGGCCCCGAGCGGGACGTGCCGGGCCCTGACCTCAATACCAACGAGCAGACGATGGCCTGGATTATGGACACCTACTCGATGCATGCCAGGCACACCGTCACCTCGGTGGTGACCGGCAAGCCGGTCGATATCTCCGGTTCTCTCGGCCGGCAGGAGGCGACCGGACGCGGGCTGCTGGTCGTCATCAACGAGGCAGCGAAAAAGTTCGGCCTCCGTCCGGCCGACACGCGGGTCGTCATCCAGGGATGCGGAAATGTCGGCGGTTCGGTGGCGAGGCTCATGCACGAATCAGGATACAGGGTGATCGCCATCTCCGATATTCACGGCGGTATCTACAATCCGGGTGGTCTCGACATTCCGGATGTTCTCGGCTACCTGCATACCCACCAGACCCTCGAGAACTATCCGCAGGCCGAGCCCATCTCCAACCACGAGCTTCTTGAACTCGAATGCGAGGCGCTGATTCCGGCCGCAACCGAGAACCAGATCACCAGCCAGAACGCCCCGCGGATCAGATGCCGTATTCTCGCGGAAGGAGCCAATGCTCCGGTCACCGACGCCGCTGACGAGATTCTTGAGCGCAATGGAATCTTCGTCATTCCCGATATTCTGGCGAATGCCGGCAGTGTCACCTGCAGCTACTTTGAATGGGTCCAGGCTCGCATGGGCTACTTCTGGAAAGAGTCGCTCGTCAACGAGCGACTGGCCGATGTTATGACCGCCGGTTTTCACGATGTCCTCAAGTATTCGAGTGCCCATCACGTCAATAATCGTATCGCCGCCTACATGCTGGCGATCGATCGCGTCGCGCACGTCACCGAGGTGAGAGGGATCTACGCCTGAGCCGGAGTACTGGTATGCCGCGCCCTGAGGGGGCACTTCGCAAAGTGCCCCTATCTTTGTGACTCGCCCCTATCCCTCTCCAGGGATAAGGCAATTGCCCTCGCCAGGTTTGGGTTTTGCGGGTGAGTTGCCGCTAATTCGATTGACACTCCTGTGGGTAAAGTGTAGATTCCTATTGTCTTTTATCTTAGGATTGGTGTCTTTTACGGTCAGCGCGCAAGCAAGCTTGGAGACCGAACTTGAAGAGCGAACTTGAAGAAAGCCTGAAGTACGAAAGTTGAAGACTTAAGCTCGGGGTTTGAAGATTAAGGGCAGTGGCGCTAAACCGGACCTGATCTCGATACCGGACCTGATCTCGATATTGGTTGTGTTCTGGTCGGCAGGGTGCTTGAACCGGGTGCTTGAATCGGTTCTTGAATCATTGAACGTATGGCCAGTGTCACGACCGGCAGATCACGTAATCTTATTGCACTGTTATTTACAGATTTCCAGAACAGCTCGAGGCAGTTGAGCGGGCGGCCATACGAAACGCCGGAACGTCTGGTGCGTATGGCGGGTGTAACATTACAAGGTGTTTCAGGTGTGAGTCTCTGACCACCCACTTCCAGGAGGAGAAACATGATTCTTGCGAGACGAATGCCAGGTCTGATGCTCGCGGTGCTGCTGATCGGAATCAGCGCCATGGCTCAGACGCTACGCTCGACCGATGATCCTCGCAATCAGGCCCCCACGGTCAATGGCGGAACGGGTCTCTTCACGGTCTACGATACCCAGACCCTGCGGAAGGGCGAGTTCAACTTCGGATTCTATGCCAACCACTTCCACCGCGATCCTGGCAACATCCGCTTTCAGGCATACCCGGTCAACTTCCAGGTCGGTTTCAACGACTATCTCGAGATCTTCGCGAACTTCGAGTCCTACAAGACGCTGACCGTTGGAACACCCGCTCTGCTGAGTGGTTTCTATATGCCGGATGTGCGGACAAAGACACTCCCGGCGGGACGTCTGGTGGTGGTACCAGGTCAGAACTCAGCATCGGTGCTGCTCTCCGACCCCTGCGGTAACGGCGGTTTCCCTGGTCCGTGCACGGTTCCGGGTGGACGAAACCTGGCCCCATTCACCGCTCGCCCGACCGGTAACAGCACCGCCTTGTATGTCGGTCTTGGTGCACCGGTGGGAGGCATTCTGCCGGCGCTGGTGCCAAACGTCAATCCGGGTTACAACCCGGCGGCACCGTTCATATCGCGTTTTCACGGTGGAGGAACGGGCGATGTCTGGCTGGGCGCCAAGCTGCGGCTGACGCCGCCGAAGAGCGCGTTCGGCTTTGCCTTGATCCAGGTCCTGAAGGTGCCGATCACTCGTGATCTCTTCCCGGGGCTTGAGAACGGCCGGAGTACCGGAGGGTGGGACTACGGTATGATCGCAGCCCTCGACGGGCGACTCAACAAGTACGTCAATCTGAGCACCAACATCGGTTTTATCCGGAAGGGTGATCCACTGGCCCGCTTTATGAACCTTGGTCCGCTCTGCGCCGGATGCGCGGTAATCCAGGGATATGGACGGAGCGACAAGGCACTCGACCTGCCGAACGAGATCCGAGCAGGAGTAGCGGTCGACTTCCCGGTCAGCCAGTACCTGCAGTTTATCGCCGAGGTCAGTACGACGACCTTCGTCGGGTCACGGACTCCGGCGGTGCTCTATAACAGCCCGGTCGACATCATTGGTGGAGCGCGGATATTCCCGACGCGGTGGCTGTCGATCAGTGCCGCCTACCAGCGAAACCTCAACACCTTCAACAATATCAACCGTCGGTTTGGGACCAATGGCTTCATTGCTGGCCTCTCAATCGGGCGTACTAACAAGCGTGAGGAGCCGATTCTTCCGAACCAGGCGCCGACCGTGAGCCTCTCGGTCGGGCCGGTCACCAAGGGCTCGAACGATGTGCTGCGTGAGTCGGCGTCGACAATCTGCGCCGGGGACAAGGTAGCGCTCAGCGCGGCGGCCTCGGATCCGGATGGTGACACGCTGATCTATCGGTGGACCTCAAGCGCGACGAATGGCGGACGGTTCACGTCAGAGGGTGGTGCCGGCAACACGTTTGACACGACGGGTCTGGCGCCGGGAGAGTATACAATCACGGTCGAGGTTGATGACGGCTGCGGCTGCGTCGCCTTCGATTCAAAGACGATCACGGTCACCAACTGTCCGCCGCTGACGGTCTGCTTCGGTTCCAACCTGAGTGCGACGGCAGATCGTTCGACGGCTGATGTCGGTGAGAAGATCGCCATCTCGACGCCTGGCGTGACGGGTGGCCGGAACTATGGCAACGTGACCTATCGGTGGACAACCTCGGCGGGTTCGATTGTCGGTTCAGGTACGAAGGCAACCCTCGATACCACCGGAGTTGCAGCGGGATCGCAGATCAATGTTCTGGTTAAGGCGACCTCGGCGACTGGTGAGTGCTCGGCAAGCGGCTCGGCCCGCATCACGCTCCGCGTGCCGCCGGCGCCGGTGAAGCCGAAGCCGGTCGAGCTTGGCCAGTGCAGCACCTTCAAGCGGAACAATGCCCGGGTTGACAACGTCTGTCTCGACCTTCTGAAGCGGGTCACAACGGCCCTGCAGAGTGATCCTGGAGCGAAGCTCCTGATCGACTCCTATCAGGGATCGAAGGAGAAGGCGAAGAAGCTCGACGTTCAGCGTGGTCGGAATGTTCGCGACATGCTGGCCGATCCGAACACTGTTCTCGGGACAAGCATCGATGCCAACCGCATCTCGGTTCGTCCGGGCGGTGTGTCGACAAGCGGTGAGCAGGTTCGACTCTGGCTCGTGCCGGCGGGAGCCGATGATCCGGCTGGTCCGGCCGTCGCCGATGTCGGCCCGGTCAAGGTGAGCAAGAAGTCTCGCCGGGGTCGGCGCTAAAGGGCGACAAGCCACGATAGCGGCGTAAAAGAGGCAGGTGATCTTCGGGTCACCTGCCTCTTTTACCATCAGGTTTGACTAACGCCAATGATGGAAAAAGTTACAACAGCGGGGCAGACGGCCAGCGGCGGCCAGCCCGTCCGGTACTTGAGCGGAGTGGCCTTCGTGATCGCCGTGGTGATTGCCGCCTGGCTCCGGTTCGAACAGCTTGGCGAGAAGCTTCTGCACCACGATGAGAGTGTGAACGGATGGTTTCTGCTCAGGCTGATCGGGGAGGGTGAGTACCGCTATAACCCCGACAACTACCACGGTCCATCACTCTACTACCTTGCCATCCTTCCACTGCGGCTGCTCGGAGAGAGTGAGGTGGCGCTGCGGTTCGTGCCGGCCAGCTTTGGCGTTCTGGCCGTCGGCCTGATATGGCTGCTGCGGCGACGGCTGGGGCCGATCGGGACTCCGGGAGCAGCACTATTGATGGCTCTCTCCGCCGGGTTGGTCTACTA
>JBEGMZ010000230.1:0-4959 GCA_041182745.1 Acidobacteriota bacterium | reverse complement strand
GGGCACGTCTATCCCGGGGTGGCGATTGCCCGCGAGCTGCTGCGCCGCGACGATCGCCACCGGGTGGTCTTTGTCGGCACCGCTCGTGGGCTTGAGGCGCGGATCATCCCGGCCGAGGGGTTTCAGCTTGAGCTGATCGAAGTTCGGGCGCTGAAGCGGATTGGCTGGCGTGCGCGGCTGTCGTCCCTGCTGATACTTCCGCGCACGTTTCTGGTGGTTTGGCGCAGACTGAGCCTCGAGCGTCCTGATCTCGTGATCGGTGTGGGTGGCTACGCTTCCGGCCCGGTAGTCCTTCTCGCCGCCCTCAGGGGCATCCCGACCCTGATTGCCGAGCAGAATGCCTGGCCAGGCTTCACCAACCGGGTTCTCGCCCGGTTTGTCGATGCCGCCGCCATCTCCTTCGTGGAGGCCGCCCGTTTCTTTGGGCCCGGGGCGAAGCTGACTGGTAATCCGGTTCGCGAGGAGTTCTTCGGTATTCCCGCGCCACGTGAACGTGAAAAGGATGCTTTGGAACCGGTTCGAATTCTTGTTACCGGGGGAAGCCAGGGGGCGCGGGCCATCAATGAAGCGGTGATTGGGGCGCTGCCGATTCTTGCCGCGACAGGTTCCCGCTTCGCCTTTACTCATCAGACGGGGAGAGTTGAGCCGGATGAGGCGAGGCGGATCGTCGAGGCCTATGCGAAGGCCGGGTTCACCGCCGAGGTCAGTCCGTTTATCGACCGGATGGTCGATGCGTTTCGCGAGGCCGACCTCGTCATCTCCCGGGCTGGAGCGACGACGGTGGCCGAGCTGGCAGCGGCAGGCCGGCCCGCGATTCTGGTTCCGTTTCCATTTGCCGCCGACGATCACCAGCGTCGCAACGCCGAGGCGGTGGAGGCTGGTGGGGCCGGTCGCCTCATTCTCCAGGCTGACCTGACCCCGGCGAAGCTGGCCGCCGTGATACTCGGGCTGACTGACAGCCCCGACCTGCTGCCGGCGATGGCGCAGGCCGCCCGTCGGCTTGCTCGTCCGGGGGCCGCCGCCGCCGTGGTTGACCTCGGACTCGACCTCATTGCCGGACAACGCCGTTGATTACCAGCGCGATTCAGGATTTGCCGGGATAATTTACGAAGACGATATGTTCAAGAAATACCAGCACATACACTTTGTCGGACTTGGTGGAATCGGGATGAGCGGCATCGCTGAGGTGCTCCTCAATCTCGGTTATCGTGTCTCAGGGTCCGACCTCCGTCGCACTGCGATAACCGACCGTCTCGAGAAACTGGGGGCCAGATTTCACGAGGGCCATCAGGCGGCCAACATCGAGGGGGCACACGTCATCGTCACCTCGACCGCGGTCCGTGCCGACAATCCGGAGGTGGTAGCGGCGATCCAGCGGCAGGTTCCAGTCATTCCCCGGGCGGAGATGCTTGCCGAGCTGATGCGGCTCAAGTATGGCATCGCCATCGCCGGCTCACACGGCAAGACGACGACCACGTCAATGGTTGCGACCATGCTCGATCGGGCCGGCTTTGACCCGACGGTCGTCGTTGGTGGCAGAGTCAATACCCTTGGCAGCAACGCGCGGCTTGGGCGTGGCGACTTTATGGTTGTCGAAGCTGACGAGAGCGACAAGAGCTTTCTCAAACTCTCACCTACCATTGCCGTCGTCACCAACATCGATCTGGAGCATCTCGATTTCTACCGCGACCTCGAGGAGATTCGCTCCTGCTTTCTCCAGTTTGTCAATAAGGTTCCATTCTATGGTTCGGTCATCATCTGCCTCGACGACCCGAATGTGCAGATGATCATACCGGAGATCGCCCGGCGGACAATCACCTATGGTCTGCGGGCCCACGCCGACATCTCCGCCACCAACACGGTGATGTCACGCGACAGCTTCAGCTCCGTCTTCACCGTGCGACGCGGGGGCGAAGTACTCGGCGACATTACCCTCAGCGTACCAGGTGAGCACAACGTCTGTAACGCGCTGGCTGCTGTTGCCATCGGCATCGAACTTGAGATGACCTTCGACCAGATCCGCGCCGGGCTCCAGTCCTACAATGGAACTGAGCGTCGCTTTCAGATCAGGGGGCGGGTTGGCGAAGAGAGCGGTGGCGTGCTCTTTGTCGACGACTATGGTCACCATCCGACCGAGATTCGGGCGACTCTGGCGGCGGCCAAGACCAGCGGCCGCCGTCTGGTGGTGCTCTTCCAGCCCCACCGTTACACCCGTACCGCAGCCCTCTTCGACGAGTTCGCGCGATCATTCTATGACGCTGAACTGGTTCTGCTGACCGATATCTATGCCGCCAGCGAGGATCCGATCCCAGAGGTCGATTCGGAGAGGCTGGCCAGGGAGATTGAGCGTTTCGGCCACCGCAACGCCAGTTATGCCGGCGATCTTGAACAGGCCACCACGCGACTCCTCGAGTCGATCCGGCCCGGGGATCTTGTCCTGACGCTTGGAGCCGGCAACGTCTGGAAGGCCGGTGAGGAGGCACTCGACCGGCTTCGTCAACAGACCGGACAGGCAGGGCGGAATGAAATGTCATGACATCCTCGAAAGGTCAGTCGTCGGGTAAAAGCCGTCGACGGTCAAAATCAGGAGGTGAGAACGAAAGTACCTTCAGCGCCGGTGAGCGGGCCGAGACCCATCGCCGCCGGGCCGGGGCCGGAAAGACCGCGGCCAAGGGGCGGACTTCACGGTCCGGGTCGGCCCGGAATCGTCGCTCCGTGACCAGTGCCACCCAGCGCCGGCTGCCTTTTGAGGGTGTCCAGGCCGCGCTGGTGGCACGACTCGGTCCAGAGAGGTTCACCCGGTGGCTGGTTCGGCTTGGAGTCGCCCTCCTCGCGTTCCTGCTGGCTGGAGCGCTGCTGATGGTCATCTACAGTCTCTCCCACGGTCTCCGAATCTTTGCTCTCCGTGAGGTGGTGATCCACCGACAGGGCAACAGTGGAAGGTTGATCACCGATCAGGAGATCGACCAGTTGGTCAGAAAGGTCGTGCCCGCCGGGGTTCTGCGTGCCGATCTGCACCGGGTTCGGGCAGAGCTGCTCCAGCACGACTATATTCGCGAAGCGCGGGTGCGCCGCCTCCTCCCGGATACCCTGAGCCTCGAGGTCACGGAGCGGGTTCCGACGGCGCTCGCCCGCCTTGAAGATGGAACCGTCAGATGCGTTGATCAGGATGGCACTCTCTTCGGTACGGCTGAACTCTTCAGTGGGCGCCCGGCGCCGCCCCTGATTCGAGGATTGAAGGAGGAGGGCGAGGACGCGGTGAAGATCAATCTCGTCAGGCTGGATCGTTATCTCAAGCTGATGGCCGACCTTGATCGGATTGAACCGCCACTTTCGCCACTGGTCGATGAGATCCTCCTCGGTGACTCCGAGGAGGTTCGGCTCATTCTGGCCAACAACGGCACGACTGTCTTCCTTGGGCGCGAAGACTTTCGGCAAAGACTCAATCTCGCCTTCGATGTTCTTGACGCCGTGCGGCGCAAGGATCTTGACGCGATGCGAATCTTTCGACTCGAGGATGTCGATCGACTTCTCGGAGGTCGAAGAGTGAAGTATGTCAACACCACCAACCCCACCCGGATCGCGGTCGGGTTTGATGAATAGCGTCGAACCCGGGTGGGCACGGTACGTTCGGCCCAGGTCGCGGGCAGGCGACAGGGCAGGCTCGGTATGAAGAGGTAATAAATGGCAAAGTCGACGAGGTCCGCACTCTTACCAATCGCTGGCCTTGATATTGGCACCTCGGCAGTTCGCGTCGTAATGGCGGTCATTGCAGACGACGGACAGATCGAGATAGTCGGATTTGGCGAAACGCTCTCAAAAGGTCTCCGGCGGGGAGTGATCAGCCGTCCGGATGACGCGGTCGATTCGATCAAGCGGGCTGTCGAGACGGCGGAGCGGATGGCCGGCCTCGCGGTCGGGACTCTCTACGTCGGTCTGGCCGGTTCGCATATCAAGGGAGAGAACCACCAGGGGCGGATTGCTGTCACCGGTCGTAACCGGGAGATCACCCGCGAAGACATAAGGCGGGTGATTGAGACCGCCTGTGCGGTCTCCCTTCCGGCCGGACGTGAGGTCGCTGATGTTCTGCCTCAGGAGTACACGGTCGATGATCAGGATGGTATTGACGATCCGCTCGGGATGCTTGGATCGCGCCTTGCCGTCTCGGTTCACGTCCTCACCAGTCCGATTGCCGCCAAGCAGAATATTGTCACCAGCGTCAACCGGGCCGGTTTCTCCGTCGCCGATGTCTATCTCTCACACCTCGCCGCCGCCGAAGCGGTGCTGAGTGACGATGACCGCGAGTACGGTTCGGCGGTCGTCAATATCGGGGCCGAAACCACCAGCCTGGCCATCTATCAGCGCGGGGCAGTATGGCACACGGCAGTCTTTCCGGTTGGCGGCAGCCACTTCACCAACGATATCGCGGTCGGACTGCGGACCTCGATTCCTGATGCCGAAGGCATTAAACAGAGTGAAGGGTGCGCTTCGCGCCACCTGCTCACCCCGGAGAGGGCGGCCGAGCTGATCGAGGTTCCCAGTATTGGCGGACGACCGCCGCGTGTCGTCTCGCGTCAGATTCTCTGCGACATCCTCGAACCCCGCGCCGAGGAGGTGCTCACCCACGTCCAGCAGGAGATTCGTCAGGCCGGATTCGACCGTCAGCTCTCGAGCGGAGTAGTCCTGACCGGCGGAGGAGCGCTCCTCTCCGGCATGGTCGAAGTCGCGGAGCAGGTCTTCAACGCTCCGATCCGACTCGGAGTCCCCGATGGCTACGTTGGCCTTGGCCGTGATCTCGCCCTTCCCGTCTATGCGGCGGCGGTTGGACTCGCCGCCTACGGTACCCGCAGCGAGATCGGGATGGCCGGCAGTGACCGACCAGCAAGATCGACTGAGGTCGACCGCGAATCATTCAAGGATCGATTGAAGCTCTTTTTCGGCATCAACAAACAATAGATC
>JBEGMZ010000229.1:0-3438 GCA_041182745.1 Acidobacteriota bacterium | reverse complement strand
GTTCGGGGTCGGTGAGCGCGGTGATGCCAATTGCGGAGAGGCTGGCGGCGTGACCGGACCCGAAGTTGACGCGCGCGCTGCCGATCAGGTAGTTGAAGTTACGCGGACAGCCCTGATCGTTGACGGCGACGACCAGAATATAGCCGGTGACGCCCGGATCCTGGTCACCGGCGCGGAAACTGAGGGTCTGGTTTGGGGTGAGAGCAAAGGCGCGGCTCTCGACTGCACCGTCGGCTCCATCGACGAGAAAGAGGCGGATTGAGACTGGACTCTGCGGATGGGTATTGGTCAGACTGATCGTTGAGTCGAACCGCGAATCGACCGCGGAACTGTATGAGTTGAAGAGCAGTATGCTGCCAGGTCTGATCGCTGCCGCCGGCGTGAGGGCCGGGATGGCAAGGCCAGGCCCATTGTAGGGTGTGACAACGCGGAGGAGAAGCCGGGCCTCGACCGTGCGACCGCAGCCATCGGTAAGCCGGACCACGATCCGGTGATCTCCGATCGGAGCGGCGGAGGTGACGGTGATTGTCCCATTTCGATCGACCGCCACCTCGCCGGTGAAGGTCCCGCGGTCATAGATGGCAAGGGTGGCCGGTAAGTCTGGCCTGAGCAGGGTGGTAGCAGGAGTGATCGTGGCGTCACCACCCGCTTCGACCGGAACCTCTGACGGATAGGCCAGCGCCGGGAGCGGAGAGGCGCAGAAGGCGGCGACGCGAAAGTAACCGACCAGCGGATCGTGATCGGAGAGGCGGAGTGGAGAGGCCGCGTCGTTACGCGCCGTCTCTGGGAAGTCGGCATTGAGGCGCGGGTGCTCGACGCGGCGGGCGAGCGTAGCGTCGACAATCGCCCGGTTGACCAGCAGATGGTCGAGCGACTGGGCGTTGCCGTCAAAAGAGTAGGAGTAACGGTCGGCGGCGGTAGTGAGAGCCGAGAGGTTGACGAGATCGGGCTCGACGAGGTCGGCGCCGTCACCGGGGATGACCGTCTGATTGTCGGGGCTCGGCTGGCCGGCGATTGTTCCGAGCGAGTCGGTAAAGCCATCGTTGAACTCGAAGGCGTTGAAGTCACCGACGAGAATTATCCGCTCGGTTGGATTGGCCACCTGGCGCGACTGGACGAGTCGGGCGAGATCCTCGGCCTGGCGCTGCCGCTTGGCGCGGACCCGTTCACCACCGGACGCCCAGCCATTCGCGCCGGGTGAGCTGTCACCGACTCCGCCGAGGGAGCGAAGATGGTTGACGATCACCGTGACGGCAAAACTCCCCCCAGCCGGATGATTGACCGTCGCCATCAGCCGCAAGGGTGGCCGGTCGTTGAGCAGATCGGTCGATCCATCGGGATTGTTGAAGCGGCTTGCGGCCAGCTCCTGGGCTACGGCGGTGACGCTGACTCGCGGCGTCGTGCCAATGACCGGAGCGGTGCGGACAAGAAATCCGACATCGATTCCTCCGACATCGTTGCCCTCGATCAGCAGAGCCGTATAGACCGGATCGGGTTGCCCGGCCGCGATGGCGTCATCGCTGATTCGCGTCGCAAGCGCCTGGAGCGTCGCAAGATTCTCGACCTCGACCACACCGAGAATATCCGGTGCCCGGAGGTAGTCGCGGATTGCCCGCGAAGCCTTCCCGAGTCGATTGGCGAAGGCGGCGGCAGTAAGTACCGGCTCACCGATCGCCGGATCGTTGGTTGTGTCGTAGAGCCGTTGCAGGTTGAAGGTTGCAACCGTCAGCTCGTCGTCGGCTGGAGGGGCGACCGCAACGGCCACCGCACCGCCGGCAGCGGCGGGCCTCAATCCCGGTTCAGGCAGCAGCGTGTAGCTGCGGAAGGCGTAGTCGAGTGGCCCGGTCAGCCCGCTGATGACCGTGCCAACAGCATAATCAGGCAGCGATGCACCGACCAGCTCGTTGCTATCGACCCGGATGCGCTCTGGGTTATTGTCGAAGCGTGGGATGGGAGGAATGGTTCCGGCGGGCGGTGAGTCGGGTGCCTGAATACCTGGCTCCCGAAATGGTCTCCCGACTCCGGTGACGACCCCAAAGAAGACCCCATTTGAGAACGCGGTCGCACTTGGCTCATTGATCGCACCCTGGGTTGGAGCACAGACGGTCAGCGCGGGCACTGCTACCCGCATCCCTTCCAGCCTCTCCAGCTGATCGAACGAACCGGATGGTGAGGGAAGATTGACACTGAGCGCCACTGGTGTCGGCAGCGGCTGGCTGTTCAGGACCAATGTGACCTGCGGCTGGGTGAGCTGCGTCAGTGGGGGCTGCGATGGATCGCTTGATGGAACATACTCGACGACCTGTCCGGTCACCTCGACAAGGTTGCCGGCCACAGCCATCGAGGGTGGAGTTGACCCGGAGAAGACGAAGACTCCTTCCGAGGTCAATGGATCGGCGTCTGGTGTGACCTCCTGCATAAAGAATCCGGTACTCTTGCGCCCAGTCACGACCCCCCGGGTTCGAACCGTCGCTCCAACCAGTGGAGAGCGACTTCCGGCTCCCTGAATGTCATGGATCGAGATCAGCGCGAAGTCATCATTGCGGATCACTCCGACGCCGCGTCCATCGGCGAGCACCGCTCCGCTCACCGCCGACAGGTCGACAAAGAAATCCTCGTCCGACTCGCTCCGCAAGTCACCATTGACTGTAACTTCGAAGGTATGGGCCGAACTGCCCGGCGGAATGGTCTGGCGCCCCGACTGTCGTTGAATGTAGTCGCCATCAGCCACACGGGCCGTTCCATCCACCGTGCCAATATCGAAGGCGACACCCTCCGGGCCAGCCGGCGCGCTCAATCGAACAGTAAAACCAAAGACCGTTACACCGGCGTCGCCCTCGGCCCGCGTAACATCGTCTATCGTCAGCAAGCGTGACGCGCCACCCGTCGCGACGACAATATCGTCGATCCCGACCCACTCGTCATTTCCGAGGGCGTTGGCGGTGATGATCCGCACCTGTACCAGTGGCTGATTGGCGGCCGCCGGCGGCAGCACGGCGCTGACCCGGGTCTCAAGTGTCGCCACCCCGGGACCTGTCGTCGCGTCGGCTACATAGGCCTCCGGAATATTGATGAAATTGCCACCATCACCGACCCGATACTGCAGCGCCACCGGCTGGATGGCATCATCTGACGATCCGTCAAGATCCCGCAGGCGATATGAGACCGTTACTCCGGCCATCCCGGTTGTGTCGAGGTGCAGCAGCAGGTACGGCGCGTCTGCCGTCGATGACCCCTGGAGGGCGATCGTCGGATCAGCGATCCCATCAAACTCGGCTACCCCACCGGTACCAAGCCCATTTGGATTCGACTGGTTGGCAATCAGATCCCGATCACCTGCCACGACGCTGGTTGTCAGAAGCGTCCGCGGATCGGCTCCGACCTGGGTGGTCAGGTTCTGTCCGAGAAAGCCCTCGACACCCGACACCCCACTCCAGT
>JBEGMZ010000228.1:0-18365 GCA_041182745.1 Acidobacteriota bacterium | reverse complement strand
GAGCGCCGTGCCGCCCACCAGGACACGCCAAGCGTCACCGCAACGAAGGAGAGAAACATAATCAGCGATGGGGACATGGATCAGTTCCCTCCTTTCGTCTGCTCGATGATCTTCCGCGACTGCGCGTCAAAACGACCGGCCGCCCGCACATAGAGTCCGGCAATCACCCAGGCCATGAAGAACTGGGAAAGGGCGAAGAGATAGGCCAGGTTGACCACTCCGAACACGCGGCGACTCATCAGGCCCGGGGCGTAACCGACCAGCACTGGCAGTGCGAAATAGTAGATGACAAAGAAGACTACTGCCGGCACAATGAAGCGTCGTTTCGCGCGCAGCAGCTGGCGGAACTGGTCCGAAGCGGCGATAGAGTGCCAGTCGACAACATCGGCGTCGTCATCGGCCGTCTGCTCGTGTGCGGGCTTGCCGGCGGCACGACCGAGCGGTGCAACGTCAGTTGCTGCCCCGGTCAGCGGCGTCAGATCCTCACCTCCCAGCTCAAGATGGTCTTTGGACATCGAGATCTTCCCCGTTTTCTTCAAGATTTGATAAATTTGAACCGCGTGGTCTCATTACTCGGCGCGACAAAGCGCAATGAGCGGGAATAGTAGCAGGTAGGAAGCGGAATTGTCCACGACCCTCATGGTATCCTGACCCGGGTGGCGGGTGGTGAGCCAAGTCAAAGGTTAATGGACGACGTCCATCGTCAAAGTTTAATGGACGATGGACATCGGTGCGCCAATGCGGCATATTCCCGTCATCGTGCTGGTTGTCAGCCGCAGATGGTGCGGTGCCGGAGACAGGACGAAAAGTACCGTCAATATCAGGGACAGCGCAACAAGAGGTAATACGGGCAATAAGAGGCAGTAGGGAAGAGGTAGCAGGGAAGATGCGAAGGTGGGATGAACATCGGGACACGGCCCCGGTTCGGGCGGGAGAAGAGCTTGGCTGGTCAGCGCTGGAAGAGACCCTCCGCGCGCAGCTGGATCTCGACCAATCGGTGAAGATGGAGGTCGAGCAGTTTCCAGGTGGCCACTCAAACCTGACCTACTGTCTGCGTTTTGGAGAGGTGGAGATGGTGCTGCGGCGTCCGCCCTTTGGGCCGGTCGCTCCGACGGCCCACGATATGCCGCGTGAGTACCGACTGCTGGCGGCGATCCACCCCCACTTTCCGCTTGCGCCGCGCCCAATCCTGCTGATTGAGGACCCGACGCTGATTGGAGCGCCATTCTACGTTATGGAGCGGCGACAGGGATTGATCATCCGGGATCGGATCCCGGATGAGATTGCTGGCCAGCCGACGATCTGCCGCCGGATCAGTGAGAGCCTCGTCGACGCTCTCGTCGCTCTGCACGCCGTCGAGATTGAGCGCTCGGGTCTGATCTCTCTTGGCCGGCCGGCCGGTTTTGTCAGACGCCAGGTCGAGGGGTGGGCCCGGCGTTGGGAGCGGGCGCGAACGGCGGATCTTCCGGAGATGGACGACCTTGTGAAATGGCTGGTGGCGCGAATGCCGGAGGATTCGGCCCACCCGACGCTCATCCATAATGATTTCAAGCTTGACAATGTGATGCTCGATCCTGATGACCCAACGAGGCTGGTCGCAATTCTCGACTGGGAGATGTCGACGGTTGGCGACCCGCTGATCGACCTCGGACTGCTGCTCTGTTACTGGGCCGAGGCCGGCGATCCGGAGATCCAGGCAAGCGCTCTCCCACGGGTCACCAGCGGTCCCGGGTGGCTGACCCGCGCCGAAATTATCGAGCGGTATGCCGCGCGAAGCGGGCGCCCGACCCAGGAGATCGACTGGTATCACATCTTCGCCATCTTCAAGCTGGCGGTCGTCATCCAGCAGATCTTCTATCGATTTCACGCCGGACAGACGACCGACTCACGTTTCGCCAACTTCGACGTCCAGGTGGCCGCCCTTGCCCGACAGGCGACCCGGCTCCGTCACCAGCGAGACTGAACCGCCAGCGACGCGATCACTGCCATACTGTCATGACCGACGACCAGCGATCTGCCGGAATGCTCTATCTGATCATCGCCAAGTCGATGATCGAGCTTCTGCTGCTGGCGGGCGTCGCGAGCTACGTCGCCTGGTTCAACTTTCACCCGTTAATTCACGGAGTGATCGATATCGCCAACGCCGAGCAGGTCGCCGGATGGGCCTTCAATCCGGAGGTCCCGCCGGAGCCGGTCGAGGTGCAACTCTTCCTCGATGGCCGCTTCATCGCCTCGCAGTCGGCGGATAAGCCCCGCCCCGACCTTATCAGGGCCGGAGTGACCACTGGAAGCCATCACGGTTACTGCTTCACAATTGCCCCACAAACTCTCTCCCCCGGCCGACATATCGCGGAGGTCTTTGTGGTCCAACCGGCGCTCAACGGATATCGGACCCTCATTCCCCTCTCATCCCCGCCGGCTAGTTTTACGGTAGAGCGTTAATTCCGGCCTCTCCGTCTTGATGCTCAATCTTCAGGGTAGTAGCATACTCCTTTGACCTTTCCGGTGCTCAATGTTCAGACGGTCGAGACTGAAATGTAGAATTTCGCTGATTCCCGAGGTTAATGATGGCTCCGCTCGCTCCAGGCACAACAATTTCACATTACGAGATCATCGAACAGCTTGGTCAGGGCGGGCAGGCGACGGCCTACAAGGCACGGGACAGGCGACTCAACCGGCTGGTAGTGCTCAAGACGCTTCTTCCGGAACAGGCAGCCTCGGAGAATGGACGGCGCTGCTTTGAGCGGGAAGCACGGCTCGCCTCGGCGCTCGATCACCCAAACATCTGCGCGATCTTCGACGTTGGTGAAAACGGCGGCCTCTACTACATTGTCATGCCGTTCATTGAGGGGCGAACGCTGAAGGAGGTGATCAACAAGCACCCACTCGAGCTGCCGGGTGCGCTCTCGATCGCCATTCAGGTGGCGGACGCGATCGCCAGCGCCCACGCCCGCGGAATCGTGCACCGTGATCTCAAGCCTACCAATATCATCGTCGGCAGTGACGGTCAGATCAAGGTTCTCGATTTTGGGCTGGCGAAGATGCTCGAGAGTGAGGACGACGAGACACCAGGTCTTGACAAATCGCTGACCGACCTGGGCGTACCTTACGGCACACTTGGATACGGCTCTCCGGAGCAGGCGACCGGTGAGCGGGTCGACCATCATACCGACATCTTCAGCCTCGGGGTTGTGATCTACGAGATGGTCACCGGACAGCCACCATTCGCCGGACGCAACCGCATCGAGATTCTGCACGCGGTGATCAACGACCGTCCGTGTCCGATCAGCGATCTGGTGGTCAATCCGCCACCGGAGCTGCAGTCACTTCTGGATCGCGCGATGACCAAGCGGCCAAAAGACCGATTTCCGACGATGGCAGCAATGCGCGATGGATTGAAAGCCGTGCTGCGTCTGGTGACCGGCGAGGCGGGCCTTCCAACCGAAGTCTCTGGAGGGCCGATTGTGCCGCAGCCGGCCCGCACGACGTGGCGTCTGTCGAGCAAAATCGGGCGGATGCTTGGTGGCGGCGTCTTCGGGCTCTTCCGCCACGAATCCGCCGGAAAGGTGCGCCCGTCGGGCGGAGAGGCAGATGGGCCCCACCCGACCGTACGGGCCGACAACTCAGATTCCGGGGGGGCGAGCAACCCGTCCAGCCGTCCGGTCTCGTGGGGAACAGAGACCAGACGCACGATTGCGGTCCTTCCCTTCCAGAACCTGTCGGGCAATGAGCAGGACAACTTCTACGAATTTTCACTGGCCGACGGACTGATCGCCGAACTGGCCGGACTCCGATCGCTCGTCGTTCGCCCCTCGCAGTACATTGCCCAGTATACGGGTCAAAAGGTTGACCCGCGGCAGGTGGGGCTCGATCTGGCAGTCAACACGGTTCTGACAGGTTGTTTCATCAAGAGTGACAACCGGTTTCGAGTGACGACGCAGCTGATCGACATCGCGAGCGGCAAGATGCTCAGCAGCGAAAAGATCGACCTTGATTCACGCGATCTGATCACGATCCAGGACACGATCGCTGAGCGGGTAATCGCCGGGCTCAGGCTGCGGCTGACCGAGGAGGAGCAGAAGAAGATCGAGAAACCGCTTACCGGAAGCAACGAGGCCTATGAGTTCTATCTGCGCGGACGTGACCTCCTCTTCCAGTACATGTCACATACCTTCGATGAGCAGGATCTCGACAATGCGATCCGGATGTTCGAGGAGGCGATCCGGATCGATCCGAACTTCGCTCGCGCCCACTATACCCTCGGCCGCTGCTTCATTCACCACGGTCAGGGATATGGTGGAATCGACTACTTTCAGAGGGCCGAGACTTCACTGCAGCGGGCGATCGATCTCGATCCGGACATCCCCGGAGCGCATCTCCAGATGGTCTACGTCTACCTCAACCGCGGCGAGAAGGACAAGGCCCTTGCAACGCTGGCCGAGGTTCGACGCAAGGCGCCGAACGACCCGACCGTCTTTATTGTCGCCGGAATGCTCTACCGCCTGAACGGGCTTTATGATCGGGCACTCAAGCAGTACGAGCGGCTGGTCGAGTTGAGCCCACGGGACATCGTCATTGCCGGATACAATCGTGGCCGGATCCTCACCTATCGCCACGAGTACGACGAAGCGCTCGCCGCCTTTGCGGAGGCGCGGGCGGTTGAGCCTGATCACCCGCTGATCAAGACCTTTCTGGCCGTGACCTACTTCAACATGGGACGAGTTGACGATTGTCAGCGATTGGTCGACGAGGTGCTTGAGCAGCATCCCCACTTTGAACCGATCCACATCCTGCGCGGCTGGTGCTTCAGTGCCCACGGCGATCACGATCAGGCGCTCGCAGTGATCACGGAGCAGGTGCTGGAGACCGCCGCTGCCGATCACGATATCGCCGTCTGGATGGCCTCGCTCTATGCAATGGAGATGCATCGCGACGAAGCGATCGAATGGATCCGGCGTGCGATCAGCCTTGGCAATGAGAACTATCCGATGTTTGCCGACAACAATCGGCTCGACAACCTGCGCGGTGATCTGCGCTTTGTTGAGCTGATGAAAGAGCTGGAGAAAAAGTGGGAGGAGAGGAGGTGAGCAGATGCCAACCCTGGAAGAGCTGCGTGAAAGGATCAATCTGCGACTTGAAGAGAGTTTCGTCAGCATCAGCGAGCAGGTCGGGGATCTCGCGCCGGCCGATCTGGTCGAGTTGCTCAACCAGCTCAACCTGATCGAGGCGGCAAGCGTGATGACAATGCTGCCGGTGTCGCGGGCAGTGGAGCTGATCGACCTCCCGACCATGACCCGGCGCAGTGCGGTGCTGGAGAAACTCGATCCGGGGCGTGCCGCCCAGATAATCGAGGAGCTCTCTGCCGATGAGCGGACGGACGTCATCCAGCAGATGGGGGTAAGTGAACGCCGACGGATTCTGGCCCGGGTAAGTCAGGCGGTGAAGGTCGAGCTGGAGCACCTGCTCCAGTACGAGGAGCATACCGCTGGCGGGATCATGACGACAGAGCTGACGCGGATCGACCCGGAATGGACGGTCGGTGAGTCACTCCGGCATATCCGTGAGGTGGCGCGGGAGAAGGAGTCGATCTATGCCTGCTTTGTCATGGATCGGGATAGCGGACACCTGCTTGGATCGGTCTCACTGCGCGATCTGGTGATGGCAGAGCTGGATCAGCCGATCACACAGGTGATGAGGCGCAAGCCTGTGACGGTCAATGCGCTCGACGATCAGGAGACCGTAGCGCAGAAGATCGCCAAGTATGACCTGCTGGCCGTACCGGTGGTTGATGACCAGGAGACCGTCCTCGGAATTGTCACTGTTGATGATGTGATCGACGTCTTCATTGAAGAGCAGACGGAGGATATGCTGCGGATGGCGGCAGTCGAGCCGGGTGCGCTCGATCTTCCCTATTTCGACAATCCGATCTTCCGGGTGGTGCGGAAACGAATCGGCTGGCTGCTCTTTCTCTTCGTCGCCGGTACGCTGACCAGCAAGGTGCTCCATAGTTTCGAGGACGACCTGAAGGCTGTGGTGGCGCTGAGTTTCTTTGTTCCATTGCTGATTGGCACGGGCGGAAATGCCGGAGCGCAGACTGTGATGACGGTGATCCGCAGCCTCTCGCTCGGTGAGATTGGCACCAGGCATGCCTGGCGGGTTGTGCTCCGCGAAGCGCTGACCGGGCTGCTGGTCGGGGTACTGATCTCACTGGTCGCCTTTGCCCAGGCCTTCTGGATCACTCACGACACGGCGCTGGCGTTGACAATCGCCGCCACCATCTGCGCGATCTGCCTCTGGTCGACGACAGTCGGAGCGATCATCCCGATCATCGCCAACTCATTTGGCGTCGACCCGGCACTTCTCTCCGCTCCACTCATTTCGACGCTTGTCGATGCGACCGGGCTCATCATCTACCTGACGATCGCACGGCTCATTCTTGTTCAGATCTAACCCCACTTTGGTATGACCGGTAAGTCGACAAAACTGACGCTGCTGATAGCGAGCCTCTTTCTGGCGATCCTTCTGACACGGATGGGTGGATCGCAGGCGGCCGTTCTTTCTGAACGGGTGACCGCGTCACCACTCCCCCCGATTCCGCTTGGATTGCCGGTCGATACGTGGCGGTACTGGATTCCGGCAGACAATCCGCTGACCCCGGAGAAGATTGCGCTTGGAAGGCGACTCTTCTTCGACCCGAGCCTCTCCGCCGATGGGACGATCTCGTGTGCCAGTTGCCACAAACCAGAACTCGGATTTGCTGATGGGCTGCCGGTTGCCGAGGGGATCGGCGGTCGACGCGGAACAAGAAATTCGATGAGCCTGCTCAACGTCATCTACAATACCGCCCAGTTCTGGGATGGCCGGGTCGACACCCTCGAAGAGCAGGCGCTCGAGCCGCTGATAAATCCGGCTGAGATGGGCAATCGCTCCATCGATGAGGTCGTCACCCGGCTGCGTCGGGACCCTGCGTACCGGGAGGAGTTCCGGATAGCCTTCGGTGGACCCATTGACGCCACCGGCATTAGCCGGGCAATCGCCACTTTTGAGCGGACTCTGCTCTCCGGCAATTCACCATTCGACCGCTTCCAGGCTGGCGAAGAGGGGGCGCTATCGGCCGAAGCCAGACGCGGGATGGCCATCTTTCGGGGGCGCGGTCGCTGCTCACGCTGTCACACAATATCTGAACACCAACCCTTCTTCACCAACTTCGCCTATCAGAATACCGGTGTGGCATCGCGACACCCAAACTTTGAAAGTCTGGCGCGCGAGGCGGCAACGATGATCGAGGGCGGTCTGCCGATGGAGCGGCTGACCCTGCTTGGCCGTCGGCCTGGCGGTGAGGAGATAGGTCGCGCGCTCAGATCCTCCCTGATATTTGAGATCGGATCATACCGGACTCCCGGCCTGCGTAACGTCGGAATCACTGCGCCCTACTTTCACGATGGCAGCGCCCGAACCCTGGCCGAGGTGGTCCGGTTCTACGATGAAGGCGGAAGAATCAACCTCAACCTCGAGGAAGAGCTGCATCCACTGGGACTGTCCAGTCGTGAGCAACGCGACCTGGTTCTCTTCCTTGAGTCACTGACCGGGGTGAACCCGGGCCACTGAAAGCGGCGATCATCGCCTCGCCACCCTTCTCCGAAGCGCGCTGAGAAGGCGTCCCATCTCTTCAAGACGAAGTATCGCGGCCAGAGCCAGAAAGACGGTTAAACCGGCAGTGATCGACCCAGCCACATTGATCAGCCGTCCAACGAAATCAGCGGTTCCAATCAACCCGTCCAGCGCCTGGCTGACCTGACGGCAGGCAACCCCCATGACGAGCGAAGCGAAACCCACCCGCAGAAGCGTCGACAGGAGCGCTCGCCCCTCGATGCCCCCAAGCCTGGCTCGCATAAAATAGAGCAACAACAGGAAGTTGACGATCGCGACCACCGATATCGAGAGGGCCAGTCCACGGTGCCCGATCCGCAGATAGTCGACCGTCAGGGTTGCGACAAGGTAGTTGATGCCAATCGAGACCAGGCTGACAAGCATTGGAATCCTTGTCTCCTTCAGGGCATAGAACGACGGCGCCAGAACACGAACTGCGGAGTAGGCGGTCAGACCGATCGCGTTGAAGCAGAGAGCGATCGCCGTCTGGCTGGTATCGTTGGCATCGAACTGCCCACGCTCAAAGATAAGCGCAATGATCGGCCGGCTTAGAACAATCAGACCGACCGCTGATGGTATCGTCAACAGAAAGGTCAGTCGCAGGGATGACGCAATCGTCCGGCGAAACTCGACCAGATTCTCGAGTGCCACGGCGCGTGAAGCCACCGGCAGGGTCGCCGTCGAGATGGCGACGCCAAAGATCCCGATCGGCAGGTAGATCAGCCGAAAGGCGTACGAGAGCCAGGAGACCGGGCCTTCACCAAGGCCCGAAGCAAAGCGGGTATTGACAAAGACATTAATCTGAAGCGCGGCGGTGCCGATTATCGCCGGGGCCATCAGTCGCATAACCTGTCGCACTCCCTCGTCCCGCAGGTCAAGAATCGGCTCCCAGCGGTAACCGACTGAGCGGAGACTTGGTACCTGAATCAGCCACTGCAGCATTCCGCCGAGAAGGGTTCCGATCGCCATTCCGGTGATCGCCGCAGCTGCTCCATCGGCCTCGAGTGTTCCGCCGGAGACGACCGCCGCGACATAATCCGGGGCCAGAACCCAGGCGCAGAAGAGCCCGCCGACGATCGAACCAACATTGAACAAGGTCGAGGCTGAGGCCGGCACACCATAACGATCCTTTGTATTGAGAATCCCCATGGCCACAGCCGCCAACGAGACCAGGAGCAGGAAGGGAAACATGATCCGGGTCATCCGCACCGCCAGCTCGTAGGTTCGTCCGCTGGTGAGCGGATCACCCTGCGTCACCGTCGGGTTGACAAGCATCGTCACGACCTCGGGCGCAAACACGATACCGGACAGCACAACCAATGTCAGAATGATGATCAGGGTGTTGTTGACCAGGCTCGCCAACCGCCAGGCGGCCCGTTCCCCCTGCCGGGCGATCGTCTGGGAGAAGGTCGTCACAAAGGCGGCGGAGAGGGCGCCCTCGGCAAAAAGATCCCGCAGAAGATTGGGAACCCGGAACGCAATGATGAAGGCATCCATCGCAAAGCCCGCACCAAAGAAGGTCGCGAAGACCTGCTCGCGCACCAGTCCAAGAATCCGGCTTCCCATCACCGCGAGGCCAACCACTCCCGCTGAACGAGCGACACCGCGGCGCGCCTGCTCGATTGAGGGTGAGGGCTCCGACATCCTACTCCCTCTCCTGGTTGGCTCTGACCAGGAGCAGCATGATCGCCTTCTGGGTATGGAGACGGTTCTCGGCCTGATCGTAGACGATCGCACCGCCACTATCGATCACCTGCGCGTCGACCTCGTCGCCGCGGTGGGCCGGCAGGCAGTGCATGAAGAAGGCACCCCGGGCCGCTGCGGCCATCAGCTTTCGCGTCACACGGTAAGAAGAGAAGATCTCACGCCGTCGCTCGGTCTCAGCCTCGAACCCCATCGATGCCCAGACGTCAGTGTAGACGGCCTGCACGCCATCGACCGCCTCGAAGGGGTCATTCACAACTTCGATCCGGGCACCGGTCCGGCGAGCGTCACGGCGGGCCGCCCGGATCACCTCCGGCGCCGGCTCATAGCCCTTCGGTGTCCCGACCCTGATATGCACCCCCAGTTTCGCCGCACCAAAGATCAGCGAGTGGCAGGTATTGTTGCCGTCACCAACATATGCAAGGCTGAAGCCCTTCAGATCCGATCCAACCTTCTCGGTCAGGGTGAAGTAGTCGGTCAGCCCCTGACAGGGATGCGAGAACTCTGACAGCCCGTTGATCACCGGGACGGCCGAGTGGGCCGCCAGCTCGATCACCGTCTCGTGGCTGTAGGTGCGGGCGACGATCACATCAACCCACCGCTCGAGGTTGAGCGCCATGTCCTTGACCGACTCGCGCTCGCCCAGCCGGACTCCCTGATGGTCGAGATAGACACACGAGGCTCCCATCTGGGTCGCACCAAGATCGAAGGTGACCCGCGTACGGAGGCTCGGTTTCTCGAAGATCAATGCCACGCTGCAACCGGCAAGGGCACCCGCAAAGGCTCGCGGCTCACGCTTCAACTCTGCCGTGGTCTCGAAGATCCGACCAATCTCCCTGGTCGTCAAATCATTTATCGTTATCAAATCCTTGAGGGCCAATTGTTGCTCTCTCCTCTCGCTCGATTGCAAAAAGTTCGATTGCTAATAAGGCGCGCACTATGTGGACACTATCTCCGCTGCACAAACCAGATGCCAAGCAGCAGAAAGACCACGCCGAAGACGCGTGAGGGGGTGACCAGTCGTTGCGGCAGGCCAAAAAGACCATAATGGTCAAGAACCAGCGCCCCGAACAGCTGGCCAACGATGATGGCCACACTGAAGAAGGCGGCCCCCATCTTTGGCACCACGAGCACCCCGGAGATGACCATGGTGACACCAATCAATCCGCCGCACCAGGCCCACCAGGGAGCTTCAATCGCCGCGGCCCAGTCTCCACGCTGCCCTCGCCACACCAGCAGCAATGTGATGATGATCAAAGCGAGGAATCCAACCATGAAGTTGATCATCGCGCTGTAGAACGGACTGAGCACGTATGTCCGCATCTTGGAGTTGATTGCGGCCTGTGCCGGAATCAACATCCCAGCCAGAAGCGTAAAAGCGAGCCAGCCCGTCTTCATCGATCCAACTCCCTGCCCACCGGAGACATCTCCGGTAATTCCTGGTTTCAAAACTTATTACAAAGTTGAAAATGGCGATGGCCGGTCTCGGTGCCTGCTGGCGCCGGTTCCCGGCCATTGCGCAATCCTCACCCCGCGAGGTCAGGCGGTCGTCTGGCCAAGCGTCTCGAGGTTCAGTTTCAGATTCCAGGCATCGTTCGACTTCAACATCCGATCCCACGTGATCTCCCGACCGGAGGTCGCCGCCATACGGCCCAGAATTGAAGTGAGGGTGGTCTCGACGCCCTGTTCGATCTGGTTCTCAAAACGGCCCGACTTGATGCTCTCAACCAACGCCTTCATCTTGGTGCCAACGGCGAGATGAAGGTCGACCTTACCGGCATCCATGCGGTCGCCGGTCTTCTGACCTTCGCGCACCTGATTGAGGGTAATGGTCGCCGGTCCGCTCTGCATCGTCTCGGCAAACCCGTCAACTCCAAAGAAGCGCTCGCCCTGCTGACGGTAGCCCTTGTTGCGGAACTGATTGGAGTTGAAACTGACGTGAATGTCACCGGGATAGGTGTAGGTCAGGATATAGTGATCGCTGGCAAGCATCTGAGCCGGGATACCGTCCACCTGCTTGCGGAGCGCGTGGCCGGCCGTGCCGCTCGCCTTGACAGGATGGGCCTTGAGCGCCCAGTTGACGACATCGACAATGTGGATATTCTGCTCGACAATGATGTCACCGGAGAGGGCCATATCGAATACCCAGTTGCGGATTCGCGCCTCGAGCTCACTCATTCCCGGCTTGTTCTGCCGACCCAGATCGTTCGTATAGTAGAAGCTCTGCCCGAGCACAATCGGCCCGATCTCTCCGGCATGGATCCGCTCGACCGTGTTCTTGTAGCCGACATCGTAGCGTTTCTGGAACCCGACGTGAACGCTCACCTTGCCATCGGCCTGTTTCCCGGTCTTGAGTACGCGCATACAGCCAGCGACATCGGTCGCCACCGGCTTCTCGAGATAGACGTGCTTGCCAGCGGCAACGCTCGCCTCGAGGTGTTCAGGATGAAAGTATGGCGGACTGGTGACGAGTACGATATCGACATCTTTCGACGCAACCAGCTTCTCAAAACCACGATGCCCCTTGAAAATATTCGACTCCGGAATACGGCCGTACCCCTTCGCCTCGCACTTCTGATCAAAGCTGGCCTGCGCCGCCCGCACCTTGTCTTCAAAGATGTCGTGGAGCGCGGTGATGCGAACGTCGGTGTTATTAAGAAACTCACCGCCATCATAGGTCCCCCGGCCTCCGAGTCCGATGATGCCAAGGCCCGGGGCGGAGTTTGCCGCGTAGGTGAAGACCGTCGAGGCCGGCAGAATCGATATTCCCGCCCCGAGGGTCGCTGCCGCTTTGACAAAGTTGCGGCGCGGAAGGCCGGAGTTGTCCTCCACCCCACCTTTTGTGATCTTTTCTTTCATTTCCATCTCCTTAAGCTTGTGTGATTAAGAGTTCTAGCAGTCCCCAAATGAGTATCCAACAAGTATGCAACCAAGTATGCAACCAAGTATGCAAAAAATTAAATCTTCTTAAATCTTCCGGCCTCAGACTTTCCGGTGAGTCGCCAGTGTTTTTTGAAAGGCCGGGCGGCAAAGACCAGGCGAGGCGGTCACTCCTCCGTCACACGGGCCGTGGAGAGGCGTGCCATCGAAGGCTTCTCTCCGGCCGCCGTGAGCTGGCGGGCGACCTCTTCGTTTCGCGCCATCACCCGGAGAAGATTCTCACCAAGAACCTTCCGAATCGCGTCGTCGGAATATCCTCTCCGCAACAGCTCAAAGGTGATGGTCGGCAACTTCGCGACATCCTCCATCCCGACCGGCAGCAGGCCGTCGACGCCGTCAAAGTCAGAGCCAATGCCGACGTGATCAATTCCGGCAATCTTGATGATGTGCTCAAAATGCTGCATCAGCATCTCGAGGGTCGCCGTCTGGGCCGACCTCGACGGACGTGCCATCCCGGGTCGGGCGTATTCCGTATTGATGAATCCGTTGTAGAAATTGACCATGACGACACCACCATTCCTGGCAACAGTCCGCAGCATCTCGTCGGTGAGGTTACGTGGAACGTTGGTCAGGGCGCGGGCTGACGAGTGGGAGGCGATGACAGGCGACCGGGTCACCTCGATCACATCATCGAAAGTCTCATCGCTGACGTGTGAAATATCGACCATCATTCCAAGACGGTTCATCTCACGAACGACCTCACGCCCAAAGTCGCTGAGGCCATTATGGCGTTTTTCGGCGGCGATGGAAATACCGCCCGCCGCGTCGGCCCAGTTGTTGGTGTTGGTGTGGGTGAGGGTCAGGTAGCGGACACCCAGGCGGTGGAAGAGGCGCAAAGCGGCCAGGCTGTCTTCAATCGCGTGACCACCCTCGATGCCCATCAGCGCGGCAATCTTGCCGGTACGATGAAGTCGACGGATATCAGCGACCGTGAAGGCCATCTCCAGATGATCCGGATGACGTCGTGCCTGCTCATAGACTCCGTCGATCATCTCCAGTGCCCGACGGGCCGCACCACCTTTTCGCGCGTAGAGTGACGAGACATAGATCGAGAAGAACTCGGCATCAAGGCCACCCGCTCTCATGCGCGGAATATCGGTCTGGATTTTGCCTGAGCTGTCCCGCGCTCCCAAATCAAATCCGTCATCGGTGATCGGGGAGGTGACATCGTTGTGAGTATCGATGACGATCGATGAACGATGGAGCCGAAGGGCACGCTCACGCAGCGCGGCCTCACCTTCAACCCCGGCCGTTCGGGATGGAACTACTTTGCGCTGCGCGAGGGCGACAAAAAGCCCGGCACTGCCGGTGAACACGAGCAGGGCCAGCATAAATCGACTGGTGCGAATCATCGGTCATCTCCTTTCAACTGAACTGTCTTCCGCTGTCCGCAACTGCTGCCACGCCTGAATGGTCCGGGATCGGAAGGGATGACGGAAAATCACCGTCTCCGGCGTTGCCCCGCGGAGAACCCGGCAGGGACGCCCAGCTTGATCGCTCAGAGTCCCGGCGATGTAGCGTGAGCCGAGACTGCCGATCAACCAGGTAAGATCATACGCTTGCATTTTGGAGCGGTCGTCGAATTTACGCAAGCCTCCCGCCGCAACCGGTCATCGTCCGCGACGCGGTGCGGCGTGTTACAATGCGGCGTCGGTTGTGCTGGTCGGATATCCTGTCTGCTGTCTGACCGGAATTGACCAATCTCCGAAAGTAATCTCTACTGTCGTCGTGAAGACATTGAGCTGTACACCGGATTGAAGGCCTGACTGAATAACTGATTGCATACCAGGAGGATGGGGCGAAGATGTTCAATGCACTGAGGAATCCGACCGCACGGGACAATCGGGCGCTCGCCGTCTTCTTTGGCATCGCCCTGCTTTGTGCAATCTACTTCGCCTCGGGCATCCTGGTCAGTTATGTCTCGTCACCGTCAGAGTATGTTGAGATGGCGCGTGATGGGAAGGGGGTGCTGATCGAAGTGAGTGGTCTTGAGAGCTATGAGACGGCGTTGCAGGTCAGACGGACGTTGGAACCGCGTCAACTGCAATCGACGATCGACTTCTCACCGACCAGTAACGGTTATGTCCTCAGAATTGGTCCGGTGGCAACCCGGTCGATGGCCGAGCAGCTGGCCGGCGAGCTGAAAGAGAACGGGTACGAGCAGATCGGCCTGCGTGAGAGCTGCCCCGGAGGTGGCGACTGCGCTGAGGAGAAAGATACCGGAGGGACAATCCAATCGGGCCCGCGCGGGTCCGGCATCACGATCGAACCCGGCGGGCCGACCGGTCCAACCGGAAGGACAACCCAAACTGGCCGGCCCGGCCGGCCGGACACAAATTGAACAGACGGGAGCGTCGCGGTCTTGAAAAACACTCCAAACGTCCTGAAACGCCTGCTGACAGGCAATCCTCTTTCGTGGCAGTGCGGCCTGGCGTTGCTATCAGCGCTGTTACTGATCCTCTCCTTCCCACCATTTGAGGTCACCCACCTGATCTGGATCGCCCTGCTGCCACTGCTCTTCACACTTGGCAGCGGAGTCACGCGGAAACGGGCCTTTCTGCTCGGATGGTTGACCGGCCTGACCTGGACATACTTCTGCGACAGTTGGATCGCCCACTCGATGGTCTTCTATGGTCAGTTTGCGACCGCGCTGGCGTACGCGATCTGTGGGCTCTTTGCGGGTATCCTCGCCGTCTTTACAGGTCTCTTCGCCCTCGGGGTCAATCAGGCAGTGCGGACATTTGGCTGGCCGGGATTCGGGGCGGTCCCCTTTCTGTGGGTGGGAAGTGAATGGTTGCGGCAGGCGTTGACCGGGGTGACCTGGAACTCGCTCGGTATCAGCCAGGTTGGCAACTTCGCGGTGGCACGAATTGCACGATTTGGTGGTGTCTACCTGGTCACGGCCGAGATACTGGCGGTGACGAGCGTGATCGTCCTCGCCACACGGCTCCGAAACCGAGCCACTGGCCGGACGGCCGTTGCGCTCGGTATGACCGCCTTTCTGCTCTACTTCATGCCCGGTTCCTCCAGTCCGATCAGCGGTGCGGCGGGAGCCCTGGTCTCGATCGTCGGTATCCAGCCGAACCTCGCTCCGGAGACAGCGGACGATCCGGGGCGGCAGGCGGCGGCGCTCGAGGAGAGTATTCGCCTGACGCGCGAGGCGATTGCGCGTTCACCCGAGAAGCGGGTCGATCTCACCGTCTGGGCCGAATCGCCGCTGGCACTCTTTCACGACCACGATCCCGCTCTCCGGGCAAAGCTGGGCTCGCTTGCACAGGAGACCGGCAGCTACCTGGTACTGAATACCGTGGCACGCGAGGGTTCGCGCTACTTCAACAGCATCAATATCATCCCACCGGACTCGACGGAGCTCGCGGCGGCGAAGTTGCCGGAGCTGAAACGTTACGACAAGATCCGGCTCGTCCCCTTTGGAGAGTACGTTCCATACCGCTCACTTCTCGGGGGCTTCGTACCGGCAATCACTGGTGACTTCAGCCCGGGTGGGGAGGCGGTGGTCAATCTGCTGCGGCTCGAGACGCGGCGTGCGGCGCTGGTGACGGCAGAGAGCGCGTCGATCGACCCTTCGATCGAACGGACGACCAACTTTATCCGGCTTGGTGGTTTCATCTGCTATGAGGCGGCCTACCCTGATCTCGTCCGCCGTTTCGTCAGGGATGGAGCGACCCTGCTGGTCAATGTCTCGAACGATACCTGGTTCGGAAACACCGCCGGGGCACGCCAGCACCTTGCCCATGCCCGAATGCGTGCAGTTGAGACCGACCGCGATATTATCCGTGCCACCAACAGTGGGATCTCGGCCCTTATCACCGCCGAGGGGACGGTGATCGATGCACTGCCGCAATTCATTTCAGGCAGTCAGTTCTGGCAGGCCCAGGCACGACGGAATGTCACGACCTATGTCAGGTATGGGGACTGGTTCGCCCTGAGCGCCACCGGCCTGAGCCTGCTGCTGATCGTCGGATCGATCATTATCGATCGACGCAGAAGGCATCAGTCCGGCGCGGTCTGAGACAGCCTTGAGCTGGCAGCCGTCCGCGCAGTCAGATCGCCGGCTCTCTGCCCGCGCACGACAGAATCGATCCGGAAGGAAGGTGGTTCGTGATTATCTCGACCGACGCTCTGTTTCGCGGATGGCGCTACCAAACGAGCGTCCGCCCCATCTGACGCCATCAACGAACCGACCGACCGTTCCAATGCGGGCGCCCTTCGTCGGAACCCCACGCTGAGTGATAACCCAGAGTCGGCCCGTCTCATCGCTCAGCTCGTATGCTCCCTGCCCAAGAACTCCGAAACTGTTGGTGACCGTACCGATAACAAGGATCTCACGGTCGCGAAAACGCCCCGGGTCACTCTCGAGCCTCGCAATGGTCGTGCGCTGCGGGCAGGCGGTCAGGAAAATGGTGGCGACGATAACCGCCAGTGCCACAAATGCTCTTTCTCTTTTCATCTTCACTCCTCCTCAGAAAAAATGGATCTGGTTGTCGTAACGGGTAAGATCCATGAACGGAAGAATCTCCCTTTTCGAGCAGGGTTAAATCATTGATAATCAGAAATATGATTACACTTCCGAAACTCTATGCGATTAGTGACCGGAGTCTGGCCAACCTGTCAAATGTCGAGATTGCGCGGCAGCTGATCGACGGTGGGGCGCGGTTGATCCAGCTGCGTGACAAGGAGGCCACGGCGAAGGAGCTCTTCGACGCGGCTCGTGAGATCCTGCCGCTGACGCGGGCGGTGGGTGGACGACTGATCATCAACGACCGGGTCGATGTGGCGTTGACCGCCGAGGCGGATGGAGTCCACCTGGGACAGGAAGATCTGACGGTCGAGGAGGCGCGCGAGATTCTCGGACCTGACAGGATCATCGGCATCTCGACCCATAACCGGAGCCAGTTTGAGGCGGCGCTGAGAACTTCGGCCGACTATATCGCGGTCGGGCCGGTCTTTGCGACAACCAGTAAGGAGAACCCCGATCCGGTCGTTGGACTGGAGATGTTGCGAGAGGTTCGCGCCCTGACTGACCGCCCGATCGTCGCCATCGGCGGGATCGATCATTCGAAGGCCGCCGAGGTTCTTGCCGCTGGTGCCGACTGCGTGGCGGTCATTTCGGCCCTCTATCCGTGGCCGGAGATACTCGACCTCAATGCCCGGCCGGATATCATTTCGAGCGTCCGGCGGTTGCTTGAAATTGTGGAACCGACCGGGAGATGAACAAGGTGACACCCGATATTCTGGAGCGACTGGCAGGGATTGTCGGCGCTGAGTACCTCTCGACGAGCCGGGAGCGACTGACCGCCTACTCCCAGGACGCGCTGAAGCAGGTATTCTGCGCCGAGGCGGTCGTCTCACCGCGCACAGCGGAAGAGATCGCGGCGATCCTCCGGCTGGCCAATGAGCGGCTCTTTCCGGTGACGGTGCGCGGAGGCGGAGTCGGCTACACTGGCGGAGCGGTACCCGTTCAGGGCGGCATAGTGCTGGCAACCGATCGCTTAAACCAGATCCTCGAGATCAATCAGGCCGACCTTCTGGCGGTTGTCGAGCCTGGTGTTACCAACTATCGACTGCAGGAGGCGGCCGAGGCGGTCGGTCTCTTCTACCCGCCGGATCCCTCAAGCTGGAAGGAATCGTATATCGGCGGGAATGTTGCGCTCAACGCCGGCGGACCACGCTGCGTCAAGTATGGGAATACGAGGCAGTTCGTCCTCGGTCTTGACTTTGTGACGCCGACGGGCGAGATCATCCAGGCCGGTACCCGCACCCCCAAGAATGCCACCGGCTTTCATCTCGAGAGTCTTTTGATCGGAAGCGAGGGGATGCTTGGAGTGATTACCCGCTGCATCCTGCGGCTCGTACCCCGCCCGGAGGCACGGCGAACAGCCCTGGCCATCTTTGCGACTGCCCGCGATGCCTGTCGCTGTGTCGCCGACTTTTCGTCATCCGGAATTCTGCCAGTGGCACTCGAACTCCTTGACCGAACTTCAATCAATGCAATTGAGGACTACCAGCCAACCGGGCTGCCACGCCACGCCGGTGCGCTGCTGATCATCGAG
>JBEGMZ010000227.1:0-7458 GCA_041182745.1 Acidobacteriota bacterium | reverse complement strand
GTGGCTGCCTCGTCGTGCTGGCGGTCGCACTCAATATTGGCTGGATCGTCTTCCACTGGCGTCAGGTGGCGCTGCTGATCTTCGGCGTCCTCTTCTTTCTCCTGATCATCGCCGGACTGGTTCTCAACACGATCTACCTGATCAGGGAGATCCGCCGCAACGAGCAGCACGACAGCTTCATCAACGCCGTGACGCACGAACTGAAGACTCCGATCGCCTCGATCCGCCTCTACCTCGAAACCCTTCGCAAGCATGAATTGAGCGAAGAGAAACGGCAGGAGTTCTACCAGGTGATGCTCCAGGAGAACGATCGGCTGCTCCACACGGTCGAGCAGGTGCTGCGGGCGAGCCGCTCCGGCTATCAGAAACGGGCCTTTCAACCTGTCCCGGTCGACCTGTCAGCGCTGGTGACGGAGTGCGTCCAGCTGACAAGTCAGCGAACCAACCTCCCGGCGGCGGCGCTCCGCTACTCTGACAATCTCTCGCCGGGAGAGGTCGCGTGGGTCCGGGGAGACGCCGAGGAACTCCGCACTGCGATCACCAACCTGATCGACAATGCGATCAAATACTCGGCGAACCTGGTCAGAGTCACGGTTGAACTCGACGCGTCCGACGTTGAACGCGTCTCGATCCGGGTCACCGATCAGGGGATCGGGATCCCACGCGGTGAACTGAAGCAGATCTTCAAGCGTTTCTACCGTGCGCCACGGCGAGTCGCCAACCGGGTCAAAGGCACGGGGCTGGGGCTCTTCATTGTCCGTTCGGTCACGACACGACACGGTGGGAAGGCTTTCGCAGAGAGCCTGGGCGAAGGGCTTGGAAGCACCTTCACTATTCAGCTGCCGCGCATCCCGCCCCCGGCGCCCCAATCCACGACTTGATAGGTTGACCCCATGCCCATGCCATCGATTCTGTTGGTCGAAGACGAACCAATTCTCGCTGAGGGACTCCGTTTCAACCTCGAACTGGAGGGCTACCAGACCCGCATCGCCCACGATGGTGAGGGCGCCCTCACCATCGCACTCGCCGGCGACAACCATTTCGATGCCATCATCCTCGACGTGATGCTTCCGGGGATTGACGGATTCGAGGTGGCAGAGCGGCTGCGCTCTGCCGGATGCTATCTGCCGATCCTCATGCTGACGGCCCGCAACCAGCCGGAGGATATCCTGCGCGGGTTTGCCGCCGGCACCGACGACTACCTTCCCAAACCCTTTGAACTGTCGATCCTTCTCGCCCGCCTTGGCGGGCTGCTGCGACGTCGCGAGTGGCTGCGCCGTGAACAGACCTCGCCGCTGGCTCCACCGGGAGTCTACCATTTTGCCGATCGCACGATCGACTTTGACAATCTCGCCATCATCACCCGTGACGTCAGAGTCTCGCTCACCCTCAAGGAGGCCGAGCTGCTCCGATACCTCATCCAGCACGAAGGTGAGACGGTCTCGCGCAAGGCCCTTCTCGAAGAGGTCTGGGGCCTTCGCGAAGATACCGACACCCGCGCCATCGACAACTTTATCGTCCGACTGCGGCGCCATCTCGAGGATGATCCCGCGAGCCCGCGCCACCTGTTGACCATCCGCGGTATCGGTTATAGATTCGTAGCCGGTCCGGTGGACTGAGCACGGAGGTTCCCTCTGGATGGAGCATATGATCGAGAGACATTACCTGGTAACGGGCGGAGCTGGTTTCATTGGAAGCCACGTCGTCGACCACCTTCTGGCGACGGGAGCAAGGGTGACGGCTTTCGACAATTTCGACCCCTTCTACCCGGAGTCGATCAAGCGGAGCAACATCAGCCGGCAGCTCGCAAACCCGCGCTACAGGCTGGTGGGAGCCGATCTGCGCGACCGATCGGCAATTGAGTCTCTCTTTTCTGGGGAGAGATTCGAGGTTGTCATCCACCTTGCGGCAAAGGCGGGAGTGCGGCCCTCGGTCACCAACCCGCACGAATACCAGGAGGTCAATATTGGTGGGACGGTCAACCTGCTCGAAGCATCCCGAAAGCACGGAGTCAGCCAGCTCATCTTCGCCTCTTCAAGCTCAATCTATGGTCCGGCGGCGACCGCGCCTTTCAGCGAAGAGGCTCCGCTGCTCCCAATCTCACCCTACGCTGCAACCAAGGCCGCTGGTGAGCTGATCTGCCACACCTACAGCCACCTCTACGGCATGCGGATCGTCTGCCTGCGCTTCTTCACCGTCTACGGTGCGCGGCAGCGCCCGGATCTGGCTATCCACAAGTTTGCACGGCTAATGGCAGAGGGCAGTCCGCTTCACGTCTATGGCGATGGTTCGGCCGAGCGCGACTTTACCTACATTGACGATATTCTGCAGGGAGTTCTGGCCGCCATCGAATATCGTCGAAGCCCATTTGAGGTGATCAATCTCGGTGAATCGCGCACCATCACCATCAACCGGATGATCGGGCTGCTCGAGGACGCGCTCGGGGTGAAGGCGATCGTCGAGTACCATCCACCCCAGGCTGGCGACATGCCCCTCACCCACGCCAACATCAGCAAGGCCCAACGGTTGCTCGGATACAATCCAACGACTCCGATCGAGAGCGGAATCGGGAAGTTTATCGAGTGGTTCCGGCAGGAGTGAAGTTGGCCCGATTTAGTGGACACCTCCTCAATTGTTCTTGCGGTGCCAGATGCCCAAAAGTCATAAACCATACGATCCCGAATTTCGTCAGAAAATATACGAAATCATCATCCTCGACCGCAACGAGTTGCCGTGGTCGGTGCATTCGCGAGAAGCCAGGACCATCAACGCCATCTCGTTGGACGACCCGCCGTTCAGGGACGACACGGTCCACGAGTCGGCGAAGCACGCGCTGGAGCAGCGCAAGAAATATGCCCGGTGGCTTGATGCCGACGATCCACTGTTGGTGGCCAACGCCATGCTCATCATCATCGGCCGCGCCCTGAACATGCTCAAGAGCCAGATCGAGGCGCAGGGCAAAACTTTCGAGGAAACGGGCGGGTTCAGCGAGCGGCTCATCGCCAAGCGCATCGAAGCGCGGGAACAGCAGAAAACGGCCGATGCCCCCGACTGCCCGCAATGCGGCAGGGCCATGCGCCGGCGCAAGAGCGCCAAGGGCGATTTCTGGGGTTGTTCTGCCTTCCCGGACTGCAAAGGAACGAGGCCGGCCTGAGACAGAAGAAAAGAAAGATGTCCGGGTTGATCGCTTTGACGATGAGGTCAACAAAGTCAATCGGGTCAACACGGTCAACCGGGTCACCTTGCTCCCCCTGAACGCGAGATCCCGGCCAGTCTGTGCGCGACCTGATCAACCAGGTGAATTGGGTAGCTTAGAAAATCTTATCTTACCGAAGTCAGGATGATCGGCCTGATTTGTCTTGATGGTGAGATGTCCATTAAATCGAGACAATTTCATCGCGACAGAACGTCAATCCCCTGCCCTCGCTGGTAGAGCCCCGGTAAGCTGATCGGAAGCTTGCCAGTGACCGGAATCGTCCCGCTGACCGCCCTCGCGGCAGCACGCAGGCTGACCTGGAACGGGCTCCAGGCGATCAGGTAGGCCGGCGTCTGGGGCATGGCGAGCAGGAGATAGGGGTTGCCAAACGAGATGACGACCTGTGGGCGTGGTCGTCGCGCCAGCTCTTCGGCGACACGTCTTCCAGCGGTGGGGAGTGCGACGCTCCCTTTTCCGCTGCGTGCCCGCACTGGAAGCGAATAGGTGATCAGATCGGCAGTTGAGCGATCGACCCGCTCGAAGATGGCCATCAACTCTGCATCACCGACGCGCGAATCGATCAGAATGTTCTCGACCACGATGCCCTGCTGCTGCAGCTCATCGACAAATGGCTGGGTGGCAGCCCGATCGACATCATCGATCAACGTGAGATTGAGGATCGAGCGTGGCCCGGTTTTGGCGCGAAATTCCGCCAGGGACTGTCTCTGGTCACGAACGAGAGTAAGTGAGCGCTCGGCGATCTGGCGGGCCAGGTCGTTGAAACGGGTGGCATTAATGGTCTGATCGACCTGATCGAGATCGATCAGACGCTGACGGTGAAGCCCGAGACGGGCCTTGGCACGAAGGATTCTTGTCACCGACTGATCGATCCGGGCCACCGACAACTGGCCATTTTTCAATGCTTCGCGCAGTCCGCTGACGGCGGCATCGGTATCGGCGCTCTTGATGACCATATCGGCACCAGCGAGAACGGCCCGGACGGCCGCCTCACCGGGAGTGTAGCGCGAGGCGACGCCAGCCATGTTCATGGCGTCGGTGACGACAACGCCCTCAAACTTGAGTTCCTCGCGAATCAGACCGGTCAGGATCTTCGGGGAGAGAGTTCCGGGGAGGGTGACATCTCCAGCCACCTCGGTCTGCGAGACAAATTCGGCCTTCGCCGCCTCACTCCCCGAGAGTTGTCGCACCGGAGCGGCCGGGGTGGGATCGATCCGCGGCAGAGCGATATGAGCCGACATAATCGAGCCGACCCGCGACTCGACGGCGGCGCGGAAGGGGACCAGTTCGAGATTGAGCAGTCGCTCGCGGCTGACATCGACCACCGGAAGGCCGATGTGTGAATCGGTCGCCGTGTCGCCGTGGCCCGGGAAGTGCTTGGCGCAGGCGAGAGCTCCGGCATCCTGGACTCCATCGATAAAGGCGCGCACGAAGGTCGAGACCTGCGCCGGGTCTTCTCCAAACGATCGGGTGTTGATGACCGGATTCTCCGGATTGTTGTTGACATCGGCCGAGGGGGCGTAGATCCAGTTGATTCCCATGGCGCGAGACTGGATCGCCGTCGCCTCGCCCTGCAACCGGGCGAAGCGTGGATCACCAGTCGCGGCGACAGCCATATTCGGTACCCACCACGGCGTGTCGTCAAAGCGCATCCCCATCCCCATCTCAAGATCGGCCGCCATGAGCAGTGGGACTTTTGCTGTCTGCTGCCAGCGATTGGCAAGGATTGCCGCCGGCCAGACCTCACTCCGAAAGAGGAGAACTCCACCGACCTTGTTGTCGACCAGATGGTGGTGCATCTTCTGGTAGTCCGGGTTCTCACGATTCCAGAAGACGACATTGGCGTCAGCCATCACCATCTGGCCGATCTTCTCGTCGATCGTCAGCGAAGCGAGCGTCCGGCGAACCCAGGTCTCATCTTTTCGTGAGAGTGGTCGATTGTAAGGCTCTGGTCCCTTTGACCTGGCGGCAATCAGCGATAACATACTGCGCTCGGTGACCAGGAAGAGAGTGAGTGCGATGATGAAGGTTCGGTATCGTTGCAACATGGATGCTATCCCCGCCGTCCTGAGAATCTGAAGACCATTGTTGTCGTGCGGATGGTGCAAACTCCGGCTCAGGCCGGAGATGCCTGATCGACCGATCCGCGTTGAAGTTGAAGAGGAGAATATATGCCTGAAATCGCGTCATTGAAAGAGCTGGCTCCACCCCTGCTGGTCGAAGCGCGGCTGGAGAGCCATCCGCTGACGGATATCAGCGGCGAGACAACCGCACAGCTGGACCGACTCTTTGCGAATGTACCGCTCACCGGAAAGCGGGTAGCGGTGGCGGTCGGCAGTCGCGGCATCGACCAGCTGCCATCGATCGTCCGGATTGTGATCGAGCGGCTGCGTTCATACGGCGCCGAGCCATTCATCTTTCCGGCGATGGGTAGTCATGGCGGCGGGACGAGCGAAGGGCAGCGAACAATGCTTGAATCACTCGGTGTCACCCCGGAGTCAGCCGGAGCCCCTATCGATTCGACCATGGAGACGATCGATCTCGGCCTCTCCAGTAATGGAATCCGACTTGTCGCCTCACGACCGGCAGTTGAGGCCGCAGCAATCCTCTTCATCAATCGCATCAAGCCTCACACCGATTTCACCAGTACCCGACAGATCGGCAGCGGACTGCGGAAGATGTGCCTGATCGGGCTTGGAAAGATCGAGGGGGCTTTTGAATACCACCGTGCCGCCCGAAGGCTCGGCTTTGAGTCGATGCTGATTGAGGTCTCGAACGAGATCACGAGCCGCCTGCCCAACATCTACGGTCTGGGACTGATCGAGGACGGTTACCACCGCCTCGGACATATCGAAGGCCTGACGGGGGCGGAGTTTGCCAGTCGCGAACCGGCCCTCTTCGAGATGGCTGACCGGTGGATGCCCCGCCTCCCCTTCCAGGAGATCGACGTGCTGATCATAGACGAGATGGGGAAGAATATCAGCGGTGCCGGAATGGATCCGAACGTGACCGGACGCGACATCCACGGAATCCCGCGCCCTGATCGGCGCAGTGTCATCAGCACGATCTTTGTCCGCGATCTGACCCCGGAATCGCACGGCAACGCGATTGGCCTTGGCTACGCCGATCTCGTCTCAGCGCGACTGGTCGAGGGGATGGACAGGCAGATCGCCTACACCAACTCGCTCTCCTCGATGACGCCGGCCTCGGTGCGCATTCCAATGCACTTTCCAACCGACGAGGAGTGCCTGGCCGCCGCAGTGCGAATGTCAGGACAGACCGCAGCAGCGGCCCGCCTCGTTCAGGTCCGCAACACCCTCGCGCTCGATCGGCTGGTCGTCAGCGAACACTATGCGTCGGAGATCGCCGCGCGCTCCGACCTGACACGGCTCGAAAGACTGACCAGCTGGGACTTCAATGGCCTCGGATGAATGATCCAGTGCCGGTGAAAGAGCCGCCCCGTCAGGACCGGACCTCACTGGCGCTGATTCTGACGATCGAACGGTGTCAGGCTGGTCAGACAGCCGACAACAAATGTCGTCACCGATCCGATCAGTACATACCACTGCCAGGAGACACCCGTCTGCAACTTGACATAGAGCATCACGGTCGCCCCGGCAATGATCCCGACAAACGCCGCCATCTGACCGACCCGCTTTGTAAAGGTTCCGAGAAAGAAGAGTCCGAGGATGACACCATTGGTGAATGAGGCAATTCCGAGCACCTCGTCAACAACCCGGCTGGAGAGGTTGATCGCGACGATCGCCACCGAGATCTGAACTACACCCCAGACGGCGGTCAGCACCTTCGACACTTTCAGGTAGTGCGCGTCTCCCTTCTCACCACCGGTCATCGGGATATAGAAATCTCCGACTGCGGTCGCCGCTGACGAGTTGAGGGAAGAGGCAAGGGTCGACATTGCCGCCGCAAATATCGCCGCCATCACCAGACCAACAACTCCAACCGGAAGATGCATGACAATAAAGTGCGGAAAGATGCGGTCCGTCTGCAGTTTCCCGTTGAGCGTAAAACTGGCGATCTCAGCCGGGGCGTGGCCGGTATAGAAGACGTAGAGCATAACGCCGATCAACAGGAAGAGCAGAAACTGGACAAAGACCACCGCTCCGCTGGTCAGGAGGGCGACCCGGGCCTGGCGGGTCGAGCTGCTGCAGAGATAGCGCTGTACCATCAACTGATCCGTCCCGTGGGTCGCAGTCGTCAGGAAGGCTCCACCAATTACTCCC
>JBEGMZ010000226.1:0-2842 GCA_041182745.1 Acidobacteriota bacterium | reverse complement strand
GGTGAGGCCAGTCTCACGCGTCAGGGCGTCAGCAATCCGCTGCGGGTCGAACGCCGCCAGCCCCTCGTGCGATTGGCGGACAATCAGTTCGGCATCGCCTGGTTCCAGCTCCGCGTCAGTTTTGGCAGGTGTCTCGGGCCGCTCGGTCATCACATTTCCGGGTTCTGATCTCCCCGTGCTCCGCTTGGTTCGACTGGCAGGTGAAAGTGGTTGAGCGGGCCGGCGCCACCTCCAAGACCCGGAGCCGACCGAATCGAGCGCTCAACGTACCGCTTGGCCTCACTGATGGCCTCGACCAGCGAGGCTCCCTGGCCGAGCCGGGCGGCGATCGCCGCCGACAGCGTGCAGCCGGTTCCGTGAGTGTTTCGTGTCTCAATCCGGGTGCCGTGAAAAGTGTGGTATTCGTGGCCATCGTAGAGGAGGTCGGTTGCCATTTCGGTCAGGTGGCCTCCTTTGATCAGGATCGCCGGCGGATGGATTGAAGATTCCGACTGGCAGAGATGGTGGAGGCGCTCGGCCGCCTTTCTCATTCCAGCCAGGTCACTCACCTTCAGTCCGGTCAGTCGCTCTGCCTCCGCCAGGTTTGGCGTGACAACCTCAGCCAGTGGCAGGAGGGATCGCACCAGCTCCTGTAATGCCCGATCATCGATCAGATCGAACCCACTCGTCGAGCGAACAACCGGGTCGACCACCAGGTGGGGCAGTTTGTACTCTGATATCACCTCTGCCACAACGCCAATCGACTCCGGTGTCGGCAGCATTCCCGTCTTGAGCGCGGCGATCGTGAAATCGTCGAGCAGAGGCTGCAACTGGGATCCGAGCACCTCCGGATCCTGATGCGAAGCTCCGCGGACGGCCACGGTGTTCTGGAAGGTGAGCGAGGTGATCGCTGCCACCCCAAAACAACCAAAGGCGGCAAAGGTCTTGATGTCGGCAAGAATCCCCGCGCCACCAGACGGATCATAACCAGCAATCGAGAGGACGGTGATCATATTTCCAGATCGGATCCAGAGACCGGATCCAGAGACTGCCGGGACCTGCCCACCGGATCACGGCTTCATTTTGGTAAAAGTACGATTTGGTAAAATTACGATGCACGCCCGGTTGTAGGGCCACTCTGACGATCGTCCCCGTACCATGCTCCATAATATTACACTGAAAGTACCCCGCCTCTAAACCGATAGTGGAGGTAATTCCTCACCGGCCGGAGATATTGACCGGCACGGGAGCTTCGCTTGACATCTCGGGGATGGAGAAAACAACATGTTTGCCGGATGCTGACTGACAGATTGAAGGAGCCGCATTCCGGGTGGTCACTTTAATTACCGGCGTGGATCGTCAGGGTTCCACCCCCCGGCCGGAGATCTCAGTATCGACAAATCTTAAGGAAGGTCTGTGAGTATCAATGAAGAAGAGTACCATTCACATCGTGTTCATCCTGCTGGCGAGCTTCTGGCTGGCCGCCAGCGAGCAGGTTCTCCTGGCGCAGACACCAGCATCCAGAACGATCAGCCGGGACGACGTCTTTTTCACCATCGCCCGTCGCCTCCAGCAGATTAGTGAGTCGCCGGTCAGTGCGATTGCTTCAGAGCTGGATGGAGTGGTCGAGGTCGTCTCGATCACCCTTGAACCCGATGGACGTTCGATGGTCACATTCCGTGAGCGGACACCATCGAGCAGCGCCTTTACCAACAAATCGACCCGGACACGGTTCTCCCCACCCGCGCCGGGTGCCAATCCACGCGACTGGAACTGGGTCGATTTTGAAGAGAATCGCAAATTCTATCCTGTCGATAAGCTCTTTCCCTATGCCAAGGATGAACTGACGCGCCGCAAACAGGCCACGGCGGCAAGCTGGAAGACCTTTGTTACGGTGATCGATAAACAGCGTGAAGCCGGCCTGAAGGCGGTTGAGACAGCCAAGGCTGTCATCAAGACTGAGCCACCAGTACTGGCCAATCTGGTCACCCTGAAGGCCGGCTATGAGTCGGCGGTCAAGGATGGAGGCACCGAGACGCTGGTCAGCTACTACCGTGAGGTTCAGGCCCAGGTTGAGCTGGTCAACGGTTTGGCCGATACCTACGGCGATCTCAAGGCCAATGACGCCTACCTGCGTCTCATCGATTCCTACAATGAATCGATCAAAATGACGGAAGCCGCCCAGAAAGAGTACCTGCAGAAAGTGGAGACCTACAATGAGACCCTTCTCCGTCTGCCATATACCCTGGTCGCCTACGGACTTGGGTTCACGAAGATGGAGGCCGGCATTACAGTGGAGTAGCGGAGTTTTGTTGCCATCACACAACACCTGCTGAAACAGTGCGGGGGGAGCAGTACATGAGTTTTCCAGAAGTCGATTTCTACCGGATCGACACTCTCCTGTCGGATGAGGAGAAGATGATCCGGCAGTCGGTTCGAACCTTTGTTGATGAGCGGATTCGGCCGATCATCGGTCGATGTTTCGAGGAGAGCCGGTTTCCGGCCGAGATCATTCCGGAGCTGGCCGCGCTTGGTGTCTTCGGCGCCAACCTGCCGGAGAAGTACGGCTGCGCCGGGGTGAGCAATGTCGCCTATGGTCTGATCACCCAGGAGCTTGAGGCGGGCGACAGTGGTATCCGCAGCTTCGCCTCGGTGCAGGGAGCGCTCTGCATGTACCCGATCTACGCTTTTGGAACGGAGGAGCAGCGTCAACGGTGGCTGCCGCGCATGGCCGCCGGTGAGGTGATTGGCTGCTTTGGACTGACCGAGCCAAACTCCGGTTCCGATCCGGGAAGCATGCGGACAATGGCCAGGAAGGTTGACGGTGGATGGTTGCTCAATGGCAACAAGGCCTGGATTACCA
>JBEGMZ010000225.1:0-5775 GCA_041182745.1 Acidobacteriota bacterium | reverse complement strand
GTTCCATAGCGATCAGGCGGCCACCTCAACCGGTCGGTGTCGGTGGTCAGCGCGTCAGTTCAAGATTGAGCGGTCTCAGTACGACCTCACTCATCCAGGCCTGTGGCGGCTGCAAGAGCATCGAGAGGATGACCGATGCGACCTCGGCCGGAGTGAGCGCATAGGCGGCTCCCCGGGCGGCGGCGTCTGCCTCGCCGACGGCGATGCGGTTCGCAACCCGCGTGAAGTCCGTCGCGACGGAACCAGGCAGGAGCGCCGCGACCCGGATATCCCAGGGTCGGACCTCGTGACCCAGTGACTCGGTAAAGCCAATCAGGCCAAATTTCGACGCACAGTAGGCGGCCATGTTTCTGATGCCGTTGCGCCCGGCCCCCGAGGCAATGTTGATGATCTGACCTCCTCGTTGCCGCTTCATCGTGGGCAGAACTTCACGACAGAGCAGAAAGGGTCCGGTCAGGTTTGTCTCGATGACAGTTTGCCAGTCGGCGAGGGCATAGCGGTCAACTTCGCCATTGAGACTGAGGCCAGCATTGTTGATCAGGATGTCGATCCGACCAAAACGCTCAAGCACTGAGGCCACCGCAGTGCAAATTGCCTCCTCGCGGCGAAGGTCGGCAACGCAGGTCATTACTGCGGCCGAACCAGCCCCGGCCACCAGACCCGCAACCTCGGCCAGTCTCTCCGCCGATCGTCCAAGGAGAGCGAGTCGAAGGCCGTGCCCCGCCAGCGCAATCGCCGTGGCGCGACCAATCCCGGAGGAGGCGCCAGTAACGATTGCGACCTTGTTCTCGTCAAGCTCATTGATCATTGGCGGTCACCATCTGCGGATTATTATCAGGAGAGATGTTGACGCAGAAACGAGACTACCCGCCTCCACGCATCTGCGGCATCGGAGGCACTGTAGACCTCGGGCCTCGTGTCGTTAAAGAAGGCATGGGCGGCCCCGGAGTAGACTCTGACCTCACCATCACGATGGTGCTGGCGGAGCGCCGCATCGAGCCGCTCCATCTTCGCGGTTGTGATCCAGGCATCTTTCTCGCCTCCGATGAAGAGGAGCGGACAGGCAAGCCCGGCAATGAAGCCGGTATCTTCCGCGATGTCGCCATAAAATGGTGCCGCCGCCTCGAGCTTCTGCTCGCAGGCGAGTCGAAGCGCGAAAGTTCCTCCCATACAGAAACCGGTCACGCCGACCGAGGTGACGTCCGATCGCCGGCGGAGCCCTCTCAGAACCACGGCGAGCCGGCTCAACCCCTGCTCCGGGCTCAGGGCGGCCATCAACCGCGCTGCCTCCTCGGCATCACTGGTCGTAACCCCGCCGTAAAGATCCGGCGCCACAACTCGAAACCCTTCCCGGGCATAGCGCCGGGCGACATCCTCAATATGCGGAGTGACTCCCCACCATTCGTGGATCAGAATCAGTGCCGGGCGCGCCTCGTCCCCAACCGGGGCCGCCTCGTACGCCCTGACAGTCACGCCGCCCTCCGCAAACTCAATCCAGTCCGTCCTGACATCACTACCTGGTGCAGAATCTGGTGCCGACATCCCATACCTCCCGTAGTACCCATCCGCAGTTTAGATTATCGAATATAGCGATTGGCGAAGGAGCGTGCAAGAAGCGGCAGTTCGACCATCGACCACTCGCCTGATTTCACTTTTCAGGTCATAATATCAGCCTTGTCATAACGTCCCAAAGACGGTGGGAAGAGAATCTGTTTTCAACCACCCTCCAAACCAGAGGTGAAGTCAAATGGCAGAGAATATCCTGGCAGAGAATATCCTGATTGAACGACACGACCGGATCGCGATCCTGACCATCAACCGTCCGGATAAACTGAACGCTCTGAACATCAGGACGCGTCAGGAACTGTCCGACGCGTTGGATGAGTTGCGGGACGATGACCAGATCCGGGTTGTGATCATCACGGGCGCCGGCGAGAAGGCCTTCATCGCCGGTGCCGACATCAACGAGTTCGAAGGGAGAACCGCGGTTCAACAGCGCGCCGTGATGCGCACCCGCAATATCTTTATCACCGCTGAGGAGTTCCCCAAGCCACTCATCGCCATGATCAACGGCTTCTGTCTTGGCGGTGGCAACGAACTGGCGATGTGCTGCGACCTGCGGATTGCCAGCGAGAAGGCGCGCTTCGGACAACCCGAGATCAATCTTGGCATCATACCGGGCGGTGGCGGAACGCAACGGCTGACGCGGCTTATCGGCGAGGGAAGATCGATGCAGCTGATCCTGACCGGCGAGATGATCGATGCGGCGGAGGCGTGGCGGCTTGGTCTCGTCAATGAGATCCACCCGGCCGATCAACTGCGGGCCCGCACACTTGACCTCGCGGAGCGGATCGCCGCCAAGAGCCCGATTGCCCTCGCCATGGCCAAGGCGGCAGTCAAGGCGGCGGCTCGCACCAACCTGCGCGAGGGGCTCGATCTTGAGATCGACCTCTTCTCTCTCTGCTTCTCCAGCGAGGACAAGACAGAGGGAGTTCGCGCCTTCCTTGAGAAGCGAAGACCAGACTTTAAGGGACGATAATCGACAAAACCTCAAACAGAGAGAGCAGGAATCAATGAAGCATCGCCAACGCTTGAAACTCACCCTCCTCACCGGGCTCATCCTGATCAGCAGTCACGGCCTGGTGCGCGGATTTCCGGAGTATCTGAAGACCTATGCCAACGATCCGCAATCACGCCCCGAGCTGCGGGCAAAATGCGCGGTCTGTCACGTCAGTCCGGCCGGCGGTGGCGCGCGAAACAACTTCGGACTGGCTTTCGAGAGGGCCGGGCTCAGGATCACCCCGGCGCTGCGCGGCCAGTTCCCCGATCTCTTCACGGGTTTAATCCAGACCCCGGCGGTCCAATTTGTCGACGGGTCTGACTCTGAGGCGATCGTGGAGATCGACGGCCGTCGTTACCTTATCAACACTCGCACCAGATCGATCCGCGAAATGGCCGCCGTGGCCGCTGCCAAACCGGTGACTGCCCCCAACCTCGAACCCGAGAAGAGCGCGCGGCGTGACACGCTCTACCAGTCGAACGAACAGCGGCTGGTCAATCTGCCAACCGCCGCACCAATTGCCGGCGGTTCACTCTGGACCGACTTCAATCACCGCTTTCCTTTCGGCCGGCCAACCAATGTCGCCGGACTCTTCGGACTCGACGCCATGGCGCTGCCATCATTCGGTGCGATCTACGGGCTGACCGATTCCATCCATATTGGAGCTTATCGCTCCCCCGGCGACCTTGGTCGGCCAATCCAGCTGCTGGCTGGTCTGCGCTTCCTCGGTGAAGAGAAGGGCCATCCCTTCTCGGCAACCGCCCGTGTCGCGATCGAGGGGCGTGACAACTTCCGACGCCAGTTCGCGACCAGCTTTGAGCTGGCCGTCGCTCGCAGCCTCTCCCGCCACGCCCAGCTCTACGTTGTTCCAACGATCACTCTTGGCGACCGTCCCTTCACCAGCGATCTGACCGCTGAGATCGAGGGCCGCAGAGCCTTTGCTCTCGGAATCGGCGGAGCTTTCCGGATTCGTCCCTCCGTCAGCCTGCTCGCCGAAGCCAACTACCGTCTCAACTCCGACTCGCGCTACACCGATGTCGGAGCCGGCATCAGGCGTCCGGTGATCGGGTTCGGGATCCAGAAGGAGAGCCCCTCACGACGTCACGCCTTCGCCCTCACCTTCAGCAACGGTCCTGGCACTACCCTATCGCAAAGATCCCAGACCCGCGGAATCTACAACGCTGATGACGGACTACGCGGGCTTACGATCGGCTTCAACCTCTCAAGACGATTCTTCAAATAGCGAGCCGGCGCGACGTCAGGCCGACCCCGGCGCTATCTGCCAGACTATTTACGCTTCTTCGAATACCTGGCGAGAGTCTGTGGGAAGATGGAGACACTGGCAGCCGGCTCCTTTGTCCCCTTCAGGATATCCTCGGCCCTGACGTTGTCACCATAGACAGCCTGGTTGTCGTCATCGTCCTGTTTAATAATCGTACCTTTCAGTTCAAGGCCGGCAAAGACTCCCTTTGAGCGTGAATAGGAGAGGATCTGAGCGTCGAGCCGAAGATCAGTTCCGGCTCCAACCGCCCTCCCAACCGGCCCGGCGGCGACCGAAGCGTCTCCACCCAGCTCAAATCTGCTCTTGAGCAGACTCTTCATTCCATCGTGCGAGACGAACAGGAGGACCAGATCGGTCGCCTGAGCCCCAATCTGGAGCCCGATGCTGCCACCAACCAGATCAAAGTAGGCCGGTGGGCTCCAGGCACTCGCCCCACCCTCGGTTCGACAACTCGCGACGCCTCGGCCCTTCCGACCGCCAACGATCAGTCCGCCCTTGATCACATCCGGAAAGACCGCCACACATACCGCTCGATCCAGTACGCTCAACGGCACTGCATTGTCCGGCACTCCCATGATCTCCTTGAAAACCTCTGCGGCCTTGCCTGCCTGCCTGATCGCATCCTTCTTGTCGGCTCTCCCGTCCGAGGCCACTATCATGACCAGAACCACGGCCACGGAAGCCGCAACCAGCCACCCGCGCATACTGCGTATGTTATTCATATCCTATCCTTTCGATAACCGCCAATTTTGGAGACAATTTGCGTCTTTAAGCCGCCAGCCACCAGTAAAACCCAGTCAGTGGGACTGGAAGACAACCCGGCCGGCAATGATTGTACGTGCGACAGAGAAGTCCTGGCGGAGGAGGGCGAAGTCAGCATCGAAGCCGACCGCGATGCGCCCCTTGCGATCGCCAACTCCACAGACAGCGGCCGGAGCGGTCGCCGCCATGGCGGCGGCGTCGACGAGTGACATCCCGGTGAAGGCCACGGCATTGGCAATGGCGCGATTCATTGTCAGAACCGATCCGGCGATGGTGACCCCATCGCTGAGAGTACAGAGCGGTCCGCGAACCTCGATCTCGAAGTCGCCAAGGGTGTAGACTCCATCACCGTGCCCCTGGGCTGCCGTCGCGTCCGTAACCAGTGTCAGTCCGTCGCGTCCCTTCGTCTTCCAGGCGAGATCGATCATTCGCGGGTTGACGTGAACCCCATCGCAGATGATCTCGGCCTGGATGCCGGGTTCATTCAGACAGGCGGCCGCGAGTCCGGGCTTGCGGTGATGGAGGCCGGACATTGCATTGTAGAGGTGGGTCGCCCTGGTGGCTCCAGCTTCGATCGCGGCGAGAGCCGTCTCGTAATCGGCCGTGGAATGTCCAAGGGAAGGCGCGACACCCGAGGCTGCCAGCAGACGAATCAGCTCCATCCCATCCGGAAGCTCTGGGGCGAGCGTCATGATCTTCACCATGCCGGCTCCGGCGAGCAGAAGGTCACGACACTCATCGATGTTCGGATCACGGATACCCCATTCTGGCTGGGCCCCCTTGAAACTGACATTCATAAATGGCCCTTCAAGGTGGAGACCAAGGATCGCCGCACCGTTGCCCGGCTGCTGGCAGGCCTCGAGCGTCGCCTCGATCGAACGGAGCAGTTCCTCGTGGCGGGCGGCGATGGTCGTCGCCAGAAAACCGGTCGTCCCGAAGCGGAGGACTGACTGAGCGATGCGCCCGAGCCCCTCTGCTCCACCCGCCATGACATCATCCCCACCGCTGCCGTGAAAATGGGTGTCAATAAATCCGGGCATCAGAATCGATCCATCCGCGTCGATGATCAGCGAATCCGGCTCCGGCACCATTCCGTCGCCGGGGCCAACGTAGACGATCCGTCCACCCTCGCATAACACCACCCCATCGCTGATCACTTCCTGCGGAGTCA
>JBEGMZ010000224.1:0-3572 GCA_041182745.1 Acidobacteriota bacterium | reverse complement strand
CTCTACTTCAACGCGCCGTACTTTACGCTCAACTACTACTTTCCGCTGCCCGGGCTGCCGCTTCAGCTCAGCAACCCGTTTCCGACGGGCTTCCCGGTGCGGTTACCCAGCTCGGCCTTCGGCTTCGATCCGGGACTGCGGACGGCCTATACGCAGCACTGGAACCTGAGCCTGCAGCGCGAGCTTGGATCGAACCGGGTCATCGAGCTGGCCTATGTCGGTTCGAAGGGGACGAAGCTGCTTGCGACGCGGGATCTGAACCAGTCGGCGCCGAGTCCGCGGCAGCCAAACCAGCGCCCCAATCCGCGTTTTGACGAGATCAGCCTGCAGGGATCGATGGCCGATTCGAACTATCACGCGCTGCAGGCAAGTCTGCAGCAGCGTTTGGCCGGGGGACTTTCGCTGCAGGCTGCGTACACGTGGTCGAAGTCGATCGACAATGCCTCGGGGATCTTTGCCTCGGCAGGTGATCCGAACTACCCGCAGGACAGCTGGAATCTGGCGGCGGAGCGGGGGCGCTCGAACTTCGATGTTCCGCACCGTTTCACAGCCGGGTATACCTGGGATCTCCCCTTTGGGAAGGGGCGACGCTGGCTGGGAGAGGGCGTGGCCGCGGCGCTCTTCGGTGGCTGGCAGACAGACGGGATCGTCGTACTGCAGAGTGGGCGGCCATTTACGGTGGCACTCTTTCCGGAGTTTGACAACAGCAACACGGGCCGGACCAATCTGGGTTTTGGCGCGAACGACCGGCCCAATCTGATCGGCCGGGCAGCGCTTGACAGTCCGACCCCGGAGCGCTGGTTTAATCCGGCAGCCTTTACGGTACCAGCCTATGGCAGCTTTGGGAATGCCGGGCGCAATATCCTGAGCGGGCCAGGATTCCGGAATGTCAATGCTTCGCTGCGGCGGAGCTTAGCGCTGGGTGAGCGGACGACGCTCCAGTTGCGAGCGGAGTTCTTCAACCTCTTCAATCAGGTCAACCTGGGGCTGCCAGACAACTTTGTCGGGTCACCGTCTTTTGGCAGCGTCCGCTCGGCCGAGAGTCCGCGCCGGATCCAGGTCGGGCTGAAGCTGATCTTTTGACGCACCCGGGAGGGTGGCCGACGGCTACTTCGACCTGACGGCATCAGGCGGTCGCCGCGGCCACTCCCAGGGTTTGGTTTTGAGACGATTGAGCAACTCAGCAACGGCGCGTTCAAGCTGGGGATCACGCCCATCAATAACCGACTTCGGATCGTTCTCAACCGGTGTATCCGGATCGACTCCGTAACCCTCGATTATCCACTCGCCGCGCGTGTTGGCGAAGCCGAACTCCGGGACGTTGACAACGCCCCCATCGATCAGATTTCCCCGGTTGGTGATGCCGACAACTCCACCCCAGGATCGCTTGCCGATGAGCGGGCCAAGGCCGGCCTCACGGAACATCGCCGGAAAGATATCGCCATCCGAGGCCGAGTTCTCGTTGAGCAGACAGACCATCGGCCCAAGGAAGACGCCATCCGGATAGGTCGTGCCGATCTCGTTGGTTCGTGAAAATCCGGCGGCGAGCGCACGGCGTCTCAACCGCTCAATCAGCATGCGCGAGACGTTTCCTCCGCCGTTGGCCCGGACATCGACCACCAGCCCCTGCTTTCGCAGCTGCGGATAGTACCATTTGATGAACTCACGGATTCCGTTCACTCCCATATCCGGGACGTGAAGGTAGCCGAGCCGACCGCCAGAGAGCCGATCGACCATCTCCATATTGCCTTTGACCCAGTCGAGATAGAGCAGATTCTGCTCATCGGTGATCGGGCGATACGATACGATGCGGGCTCCCTCAGGAGTCGGACGACTGTTGACCGTCAACTGAACCGGTGCGTCGGCCCGGTTCCGGAGCAGCCGCCACGGATCGTCATCCAATTTCAGCTCTTCACCATTGATGGCCAGGACGTACTCGCCAACCCGGATATCGACCCCGATCTCGGTCAGCGGCGCCCGGTAGATCTCTTCTTCGTTCTGACCGCCAAGGATCTTCGATATGCGATACCGTCCCGCCTCCCGGTCAGGCTCAAATCTTGCTCCGGCGAGGGCTACGCGCGGACGCGGTGGGAGGTTGATGTCGCCCCCATCGATGTAGGCGTGCTGAACTGCCAGCTCGGCGATCATCTCGCTGATCACGTAATTGAGATCCGAGCGATGGGCAACGTGCTTCAACTGCGGCTCATACCGCTGACGGATCGCCTCCCAGTCGAACCCGTGCATGTTCGGGACGTAGAAGAAGTCACGGTACCGCCGCCAGACCTCGTTGAAGATCTGCGCCCACTCCTGCTCCGGCACCCGGTCGACCTGCAGCCCGGCGGTTGAGACCGGCCGGCGCGCTCCTCCTCCCGCTACGGCGTCGAGCATCACAAATCCACCGCCCTGCCGGGTCAGCAGCTTCGCACCATCCGCGGAGAGCGCGTAGCCTCCGGCCCCGTCGAGCAGCAGGCTCTCCTTCCGATCTTTCAGCGAAAAGATGCGGATCGACGGAGCCGCCTCACCGGCCCGGCCATAGTACGATGCCGGCGAGACGATGTAGAGCAGGTGCCCGCTTCTTGCCGCGAGGCCGGCGTAGTTATTCGCTTCGACCGGGACACGCGCCACCCGTGACTCGATCCCTTCGAACTCGATCAGCTTCTCACCGGCCGGCTTTGCCGTCTCAGCCTTGCCCTTCTCTCCCTCCTTCGTTACCGCCACCTCGTCGCTCTCCGCCGGGAATGGATGCGGAACATCTCGCCGGAGCGCGAGGGCGTAGATCCCGACATTTCGGTTGGTCGCAAAGTTGAACTCGGCAGTCGAGAGCTGCGGTGCAAACTCGCGTGTGCTCAGGAAGTAGAGGTAGTTCCCGGCCGGATCCCACGCCGGACTGGTCTCATCAAAGACTCCACCCGTCACCCGCCGCGTCCGACCATCCTCGGCCGACCAGATGTATATGGATGACATCTGGTTCTCATCCTCCATCGAGAAGGCGAGATGACTGCCCCGGGGCGCCCAGGCGTGATCAGTCACCTGGCCCGACTTTGAGTCGGCGACCTCGACCAGCTTTCGGTCGGCAACCGTCAACACCCAGACCTTCCCATCCTTGTCGGTGAAGGCGATATGCTTTCCATCCGGCGACCACTCTGGCGCATAACGCATCGCCCGGCCCCCGCTCGTCAACTGCTCCGCCGGACGGGCCCCATCCTGCCCAACCACCCAGATCTCCTCCTCACCTGTCCGGTCAGAGATGAAGGCGATCCGTGAACCATCCGGCGACCAGCTCGGCCATTTGTCGTGCGCTCCTGATGAGCTGGTCAGGTTCCGCGTCGGCCCCTTGTCGATCGGCGCGGTGAAGATATCACCCCGAGCCGCAAAGAGCGCCCGCTCCCCCTTCGGACTGAGGCCGTAATTGAAGATCAGCCCCGCCGCGTTGACCCGACCCGGCCGCCGGTTGAGCCCCTCATCCGGCACCGTGATCGCCACCGCGGTTGCCCGCTTCGACTTTATATCGTAGATCTGCAGCTCGCCATTCAACTCATACACTATCCGCCCAACATTGTCGGATGAGGGCC
>JBEGMZ010000223.1:0-7200 GCA_041182745.1 Acidobacteriota bacterium | reverse complement strand
GCGACGAATACGCCCGTTCAGAACGAAAGTAGGTTCCTTCTTCTCTTACTGTGCATCTTGTCGCAACTGTTCAAGAGCGGCTCCTCTCGACACGGTTCTGGGGTCGGCGGGGAGGATCCGCTGAAAGACACCCCCTGATGGCAGACTATTCAGCGCTCGCCGGCAGTCAGCGCGATGAAGTCACCATAGTCCCTGATATAGTCGTCCGCATCGTAGTACTCCGACGTGAAGACTAGCAGAACCGCGTCCTTGGAATGCTTGTACTGGATCCCCCACGTCATGGGTGGCAGATGAACCCCCATATCACGCGACTCCAAAAGTATTTCGCAGCGCGACTTTCCGTCGTCAACCACCAGCGCACAACTGCCATTAACACAGATCAGGAACTGGTGGCATTTACGGTGCGCATGCTCGCCGCGTGTGTTCTCACTCGGAACATTGAAGACGAGAAAATAGCGCTTCGGTTCAAATGGAATATCGAGCGGGAATTCGCCAACCGACAGATCACCCCGCGGATCACATACTTTTTTCAACCGGTGGAGGGTCACTGCACCCACCCCGAGCGGCACCGTCGCCGGGGAGCTGGGAAAGGTCGCCTGCAGCCGCCAGGCACTCCGTACCTCACTGCTGATGCTTTCAACGTATCCAACTGCTCGCGCCGGAAAACCAGAGACTATCGCATACGGCGGTATGTCGTGCTCAACCACCGATCCTGGTCTTATAATCGCTCCCTCACCAATCGTAACTCCGTGGCGAATGACCGCTCCAGCGCCAATCACGCATCCCGGTCGAAAGATGGTCGCCTTTCCATTCGCGGAAAGAGGGCGCTGTAACACAACCCCACTCTCAAGAATGACGTTCGATTCGATACGCACATCCTCCCAGATCTGGGTAAAACCATGGATCCTGACGCCCTCCCCAATGAATGCTCCTTTTGAAACGATGACAAAATCTCCCAAGATGGCGGTATCCGCCACCCTGGCTTCAGGATCGATCAGACTATGCGTCCAGGCTTTATCCATGTATTTCAATATGCACGTATTTCAATATTCACGTATTTCAATATCCACTTATTTCAATTTACCAGCATATCTTCAATCGTAACACTATCGCCATCCTTCTCACCCCGTCGACTCCATAAGCACATTGTTACTCGGCACAGCCAGGCTATCTGAAACAGGATGGATGTTCACCGACTGGACCTATCTTTTTTAAATATTTTCCGAATAATAGAAAGTCGAAGAAAGAGTCCTGACCTAAAAGAGACGTGTGATCACGTGATTACTCTTGCCATACTTGCAGCCCAGTTTTTCGTACGTATGTATAACGGCCCTGGTGGGCGTCGCGGTATGCATAAACGCAAAGTTTGCACCGATCCCCCTGAGGTGGTATGCCATTTCGCTGATCAGCTTCAAATACCATCCCTTGCAGGTTGTCGACGAAACAGCGGATAAGACCATCTTGGATATTTTTTCACCGATGGCTTCCCATTCGTCTTTTAGATACTTGGCCGTTAAAAAAGCGTCAGGCGGCACCCCGTCCTCTCCTGGAACCATTGTGTAGTCGGCGAATCCTTTCACCGACTGCTCAACGTAGGTTTCGAGGAACTGATCGGCCCTGGCTCGATCAATGAGGGTTTCAGCATGAAAGCGATCGTATTCGTTGCGCATCTCTCCCGCCGTCTTCTTCAGGTTCGGAAGATCTTCCAAGGTTGCTTCTCGCACGCCATACCGAGAATGATATGAGTAGCTCCTGAGATCCACATAGTAGGTTAGCCGCGTTTCAACCAACTTAAAACCAGACTCATTGAGAGCCTGGATCAGAAAGATATCTTCGCTCGGGATCTCGGAAAAACAGTATACTTCTCCCTTTAACGAGCGGAATTTATCGATAAACGACGCGATGGCTTTTCTTAAGACAGAGTAGTCCTGGTGATCAAAAAGAACAAAAAGAAGTTTGTAGGTCTCAAGATTGAAATACCGGGAGTCCCATTCGAGGTATTTCATAAAAAAAAGATGCTGGTGCCCGTCGACAATAATTTCGACAATGGTGGTTGAAGGACTCGAGGACGATGTCGCCAGAACGTCCAATACACTATGTTTCAGGAGGAGCTCCCGGTTCAGACCCGGCAGGAAACTGTACTGAGAGTAGTGAAACAGGATCTCTTTTCTCGCATCAACAAAGTTTTGCATTTTACTTTCTACTCACTCTTCTCAGCCCGACAGATTGACAAAGCAGGTTAGTTACTCAGATTTCCGGTCGAAACGTCTGGCATCCATCACCACTGACAGCGGACGGCCCTTGGTGTTCTCGAAAGCCCGCCAGGCATATGAACCGATAATTCCAAGCCCGAGTGCGTTAAGGCCACCAAAGAAGGTCAGCGTTAGAATTGTGGCGGCGTAACCGGGCACCTCGAAGCCTACCATGAGTTTGGCAACGAAGACGATACTGCCAAAGAGGATCGAGCTGATTACCCCCAGAACCCCAACCAGGCTAAGAATGCGGATAGGCAGGTCGGTAAATGAGAACAGACTGTCCAGGAAGTAGTTCACTTTTTTCTTAAACGACCAGGCACTCCTGCCGTGCTGGCGCACACGTCGCACGTACATCACCTCGGCCCGGCGAAAACCCAGCCAGAAGATCTGACCGATCAGTGAAGAGTTGGCTTCTCCAAGTAACAGCAGTCGATCACGGAACTCGCGGTTGCAACCGAAGACATCCACCCCCTTCTCCGGAATGTCGTTGAACACAACGCGCCGGTAGAGGTACCAAAAAAGGTCCGAAGCGATTCGGGACCCGAGAGGATCGTGTCGATTTTCTCGACAACCCACCACGACGTCATTTTCACCAGAGGTCAATTTATCAAGAAACTGCAGGGCAAGTTCTGGAGGTTCCTGCAGATCCGCAGCCAGTACTACGAAATATTGACCCATGGCGGTCTGCAGCCCGCTGCGGATGGCAGCGAATGAACCGAAATTGCGGGAATGTAGCAGCAGCTGTGAATCGAAGGGGGCAGTCGGTAACTTCTCGGCCAATAACGCATGACTGGCGTCCGGGCTGCCGTCCACCACAAAGACAACCTCGACCTCGGTCTGTCGCTCTGTACGCGCTCTCCGCGTGACGTCAGAGAGCGCCGCCATGAGGCTGGGAATTGATTCAGCATTGAGATAGACCGGAATGACGATCGAGAGGCTATTTACCATGTGTTCACCCGCGTGACAATATTGTCCACATCACCATCACTCATCTCCGGATAGAGCGGAAGTGTCAGAATCTCCGTCGATAACAACTCGGTATTAGGCAGGTACATATCTGCATATTGATCCCCGCAGACCGGTTGTCTGTAATCTGGTATCGGATAATGAATATCGGTCGATATTCCACCTCTCCGGAGATGCTCACGGAGAGAGTCCCTCTCTTTTACACGGATCACATAGAGATGGGCTACGGATTCTTCACCATAAACAGGTGGGGTGGTGATGTTAAAGTGTCGAATGGACTGACTGTAATGTGTTGCGATCGCGCGGCGCCGGGCGTTTGCCACATCAAGATCGGACAGGAAAAGTGAGAGTATCGCGGCCTGTATTTCGTCGAGCCGGCTGTTGCGACCGCCGGCCACCTCGACCCTGTATTTTGACGTCCATCCGTATTGCCGCAACTGCGATATCTGGGCGGCAATCTCTGCATTGTCAGTTATCACTGCCCCGCCATCGCCAAGGGCACCAAGGTTTTTTGTCGGGTAAAAGCTGAAGCTGGCGGCATCTCCAAATGTTCCAACCCGGCGGCCACGCACGCGAGCCCCGTGGGCCTGAGCACAATCTTCCAGCAGTCTCACTCCACGATGGCGACAAAGGGTTGCGATCTCCTCAATCTCCGGGCAAGCCAGACCGTAGAGGTGGGTAACCACAACCGCCTTTACGCCAGCATCCAGGGCCCGGGTAACTTCCGCCAGAGTAACGTTTTTTGAATCGAGATCAACATCGATAAATAAGGGGAGAGCTCCAACCGCCTGGCAGGCAGTGGTGGTATACATTCCGGCATTTGCGGCGGTGGCAACTCGATCACCCACTCCAACGCCCAGTGCCTTTAAGGCAAGTTCAATGGCATCGGTGCCATTGGCTACGGTGATACAATGCGAAGCCCCAATGTAGCTGGCGAATGAGCCTTCAAAATGTTTAACCTCTGAGCCGAGAACAAACGAGGCGCGACCAACAACTCTGGAAATTAAACGATCCAAATCATCCTTGTAAAATGAGATCTTGTGCGAAAGGTCATTTATTAACACAGCTTCAGTTTCCGTTTTTAGGTCATCCCTTTATCGTGGAGAAAGAGCAGTTGCTCAACAGGGGCGGACGAAGAGCTGAACAGAAAACCCTTTGCTCCGTTCAACTTTATCAGCTTCTTGCGGGACGGCAGCCACCTTACCATCGCTACGAAATCAGCGTGGGATCAGCTCAATTCTAAGATCGAATCTATTTCCTCTGACGAGAGCTCCTCTGACGAGAGCGAATAGCAGTAATATCCAGCTCAAACTTGACGCATTGCAGACAGACATCCCGAACCTGGTTGAGAGTGCCCAAGAGAAGATGCAATTTTCTGTCGATCCGTTGGAAGCGAAAAAGATAATCTGATGACAGACTCTACCGCGGGGGGAGTGGCAGCTCCCTGACTACCCGGCAGGGATTGCCGACCGCGAAGCAGTTGGCGGGGATCGACCTCGTGACCACACTCCCGGCACCGATCGTCGTACCAGCACCAATCTCGACTCCCGGCAGGATGATTGCGCCACCACCAATCCAGACCCGGTTGCCAATTCGCACCGGTTTGGTGGTGGTCAGGTAGCCCTCGGGTCGACCATCCGCGCTAGTCAGAATCCGCTCCTGCGCCGCGATGGGATGGGATGCGGTATAGATCTGCACCGCCGGCCCGATCAACACTCCGTCCCCAATCTCGATCAGATTATCGTCCAGCAGCACACAATTGTAGTTGATGAAGACGTCATCCCCGATCAAAATATTCTCGCCGTAGTCGCAGAAGAAGGGTGGCTCAATCCAGACGTTGCGCCCGACCCGACCAAGAAGTCGGGTGAGCGCCGTCGCACGACCATTCGGATCGGTTGAGTCGGCCTCGGCAAACTGACGCAGCAGCTGACGAGCAAGGTGATAGCGCGCAATCAGCTCAGGATCGCGTGAATTGTAGGGCTCACCGGCGAGCATCTTCTGCTTCTCTGTCAGTCCCATCTTCAGTACCCCGCCGCCTGGCCGTCCTTGCGTGACTCCGAGGCGCCATAGTAGACCTTCTGCCGTGGATCATAGCGAATCGCCTGGTAGCCGCCATAGAGCCCAAGGCTGAAACCGACCTTGTGGCCCATCTTCATCAGCTCGCGGATGGTCTCATAGGAGTGTCCCGATTCGAGCAGGATCTGCCCGCCATCAAGCGCGGCCCGGCTGCCTGTCGGCATCGATGAACCGGTGTGATCGATCCGCGGTGCGTCGCCCGCCTCCTGGATATTCATCCCGAAATCGACAATATTGGTGACGATCTGGACGTGCCCGAGCGGCTGAAAGGCCCCGCCCATAACCCCGAAGCTGAGGATCGGTTGGCCATCTTTGGTCATAAAGGCCGGAATGATGGTGTGAAAAGGGCGCTTGCGTGGTGCATAAGTGTTGTAATGGCCCTCTTCAAGCGTGTACGAAGCCCCGCGGTTGTGAAGCACAAAACCGAGGCCGTCCGGCACCATTCCCGAGCCAAAAGAGGAGGCTACACTCTGGATCAGTGAGACCATGTTGCCATCGCGGTCTGCCGCCGTCAGGTAGACCGTGTCTCCCTGCTGCAATGCCGGGTTGCCAGCCTCGTAGTTGACGCCGGCTTTCGAATCTGAGATCAGCTTCCGCCGGGCAGCAGCATACTCTTTCGAGAGCAGACCTTTCAGTGGCAGGCGGTTGAAGGCGGGATCAGCATAGAACTTCGCCCGGTCCTCATAGGCCAGCTTCTTGGCTTCGACAAAGTAGTGGATGTGTTCACGGCTGCCAAAGCCGAACTTCCTGAGGTCATAACCTTCGAGAATGTTGAGCATCTGAAGAGCGGTAACACCCTGGCCGTTAGGCGGCAGCTCCCAGACATCATAGCCTCGGTAATTGGTTGAGACTGGCTCGACCCAGTCAGAGGTATGAGCAGCGAGATCCGAGGTGGTGAGGAAGCAGCCTTCACGTTTGCAGTAACGGTCGATCATCTTCGCGATCTCGCCCTTGTAGAAGGCATCGCGTCCACCCTCGGCAATTCTGTCGAGGGAAGCGGCAAGAAGCGGATTGCGAAAGAGATCCCCCTTAACCGGAATCCGGCCATCGATCGTATAGACCTCGCGGAAGTTGGCCGACTGGTCGCGATAGCCGCGACCATAGAAGTCCCAGTCGAAGGCTACCTGTTCGGAGACCGGAAAGCCATCCCGTGCGTACTCGATCGCCGGTTTCAGAACTGTCGCCCAGGGCAGTCGGCCAAACCTGCGATGCATCTCTGCCCACCCATCGACACAGCCGGGGACGGAGATCGAGAGGGGGCCATTACCTGGAATCGACTTCAATTCCCGCGCCCGAAAGACCTCCGGGGTCAGTGACGCCGGAGATCGACCACTCGCGTTAAGCCCGTGAAGCTGCTTCGACCTGGCATCCCAGATGATTGCAAAGAGGTCGCCGCCAATGCCGTCCATCATCGGCTCGACCACTCCGAGGACCGCATTAGCGGCAATTGCCGCATCGACTGCGCTCCCACCCTGACGAAGGATATCGAGTGCCGCCTGCGTTGCCAGGGGCTGACTGGTCGCCACCATCCCCTGCCGCGCCAGTACCTCCGATCGGGTCGCGAACCGACGGCTCGCAATCCGATCCTGCGCCGGGAGATCGCTCAGCAGAAGAGCCATCAGAAACAATGCCACCAGTTGACGTAATAGTCCCGGCCCGATCTTCATCGCATCCCTCCGCGTATGGTTGATGTTCGATTACGATTCCCGTTCGGCAAGCTCAGTCCAACGGGTGAGGTCACGTTCCAGATCCACCTCAAGCTGCTGTGACTCGGCATAGAGCGCTGCGACCAGGAGATGATCGCTCCCCTGGGCTTCGAGCTGTTGCCCAATTTCAGCCTTGCGCTGCTCACGGGTGGCAATCCGCTCTTCCAACTCTGCCAGTTCGCGCTTCTCCTTGTATG
>JBEGMZ010000222.1:0-4656 GCA_041182745.1 Acidobacteriota bacterium | reverse complement strand
CTGTGGCCGATGATCGCGACAGCGGTCTGATCGGTCGGCAGCCGATAGTTGCGCAACGCCGACCCGACCCGGTCACGCACCACCTCCGCCAGATGTGGATGCTCATTGAGCGGGGCGGCGTAACGGATCTCACGGCCATCCCTGACCGTCAGCTCTCCCGCCAGTCCCATCTCCGCCGGAATCACGCTTCGCGTAAAGAAGCCATGAGCGGTGAAGAGCGGGACTATCGTTACCGACTCTGCCGTCAGGGTCTCCAACACCCTCGCAAAGGATGGTCTCTCTTTCCAGAACGCCGCCGTGACCTCGTCTGCGACGCCGAGTGATCGCAGGTGATCAACCTGCCGCCACACCAGTCCGGCACTGTTTGGACTGATGTGCGATCCGTGCCCTGCCAGTATCAACGCGCTTCTCATCTCTGTTCCGATCTGTGATGAAATCTGGGTGCCGTCAGGCGTCTGCCTGACGGTCATCCTCCAATCTGCTCCGGCTCAAAACCCAAACTTTGGATTATATCTACCTTTGCCGCGCAAGTCTTGGATGTTCAGGCAAACTGCGAAACCTGATGCGGCTGATGGCTTGCATATGAATCCTGGTTGGGCCAAAATCTCGGGCTTGTCCGAACGGTTCGATCATGAAGCGTCTGTAAAGGCATGGAAGAGGTCGATGCAGAGCAAGATGGCGGGCAGGATCAGGAAAGCAGACAGGAGATTGATATCGGGGGACGATCTTTAGTCGACAGGCGCCACGCCTGCCAACTGAAGTCCCTGTGACCGGAGGCGGATTCGAGCTGCGACTCGACGACAGAGGCTATGGCAAAACAGAGTGTAGAACAGATCAAGGCGGAGAGCCGCGGACTTCGTGGAGAGATCGGCACCGAGCTTATCGACGAAAACCCCTACTTTAGCGATGCTTCCGATAAGCTGCTCAAGTTTCACGGCATCTATCAGCAGGAGGATCGGGATGCACGAAAACTGGACCGCAATGCGGATCATCACCAGTTCATGCTTCGCACTCGGCTGCCCGGTGGCAGTCTGACCGCCAGCCAGTACCTGCTGCTCGATGAGATCGCCGAGCGTTACGCCAACGGCACACTGCGAATCACGACCCGCCAGACAATCCAGTTTCACGGGGTAATTAAAGGTGAACTGCGCGCGACCGTCCGGGAGATCAACCAGTCGCTGATCACTACCCTCGGAGCCTGCGGAGACATTGTCCGCAATGTGATGGCCTGCCCGGCGCCCGGGGCCGACCTGCGCCGACGTGCCCTCGAGGAGTATGCCCTCTCCCTGACCCAGGCCTTCTTCCCACGCACCACCGCCTACCATCAGATCTGGATCGACGATCAGCAGGTGACTGATGAGACTGAGGTCGACGACCCGCTCTACCAGAAGACCTATCTCCCCCGCAAATTCAAGATTGCCGTTGCCGATGCCGGAGACAACTGCGTCGATATCTATACCAACGATGTCGGCCTTGTCGCAATCTTCGACGATCAGCAGCAGCTGATCGGCTTCAACCTGCTTGCTGGTGGTGGAATGGGAATGTCGCACAACAACAGCGCCACCTTTCCCCGCCTCGCCGATGAGATCGCCTTTATCACTCCCGCGCAGGCGATCGAAGCCGTAACGGGCGTCGTCGCGATCCACCGTGATTACGGCGATCGTGAAAACCGTAAACACGCGCGGCTTAAGTACATCCTGCAGGATCGTGGAGTGGACTGGTTTCGTGAGGAGCTGCAAAAGCGGGTCGGATTCACGCTCGCACCGGTCAGGCCCCTGCCCCCCTTTGCTGTCCACGACCACCTTGGCTGGCACCGGCAGGGAGACGATATCTGGTATCTTGGACTCCACGTCGAGAACGGTCGGATCGATGACCGTGGCCACTATCGGCTCCGCTCAGGCCTCCGGGCGGTGATCGAAAAGTTTGGCCTTGCCACTCGCCTCACTCCCCAGCAGAACATTCTGCTGACCGGCATCGCCGCAGCTGATCAGGCGGCTGTCAGCGAACTTCTCAAGAGTTACGGGATCACCCTCGTTGAAGAGATCTCGCCGGCGCGGCGTCACGCCATGGCCTGCGTCGCACTCCCCACCTGCGGACTCTCCCTGGCCGAAGCAGAGCGTGTCTTCCCCCGGGTGATCGATCAGCTCGAACTTTCCCTCGACCAACTTGGAATCCCAACCAGTGAGATCACGGCCCGAATGACCGGATGCCCGAACGGATGCGCCCGTCCGTACGTCGCGGAGATCGCATTTGTCGGGCGCTCTCAGGACAGATACCTGGTTCTGCTCGGCGGCAGTCCGAACGGTACCCGTCTCGCGCGCCCATTCCTCGATCTGGTTCCGCTCAATCAGTTGATCGAGGCCCTCCATCCCGTGCTTGCCCACTACCGCGATCACCGCCTCAGTAGCGAGCCGTTTGGGGACTTTGTCGAGCGTGTCGGTTTTGATCAGCTACGTCGAATCGTTCCGGCAGAGTTCAAGTCAGCCTTCACGCTGAGCCCGGCCGGCTGAGAGATCACCGCTGAGAGATCACCCTGAGAGATGACCTTAGACCAGGTGGCAGCCTCGACTGCACCCGACCTGATGATCGGAGCAGGTACACCACTCTTCTGAGATGAAACTCTCCGACGGGATACGGCCTGAGCCCCCCGCCGCTGCGGGGGGCGACGGGGAGGCGCCACAACCTGTCCGACGGACGCCTCCACCTGCCCCGCAGTCCCCTGAAAGTACTCCTTACGCCCGGGTGAAGATCGAGTTGCCGAGCGTCCCGGTGCTGTCAGCGAAAGAGTCCTGCTCAATCCCCATCGAGTGCAGAATGCTCAGGTAGACATTCGACATTCGCGTTTCACCATCACGCCAGTAGCCGCAGTGCTTCAGCCCCATATTTTCACCACCGGCGATCAGGGTCGGAAGATTGTGCGGATTGTGGGTCGTGCTGGCGCCACTGCCGAAGAGGACGATCGTATTGTCGAGTACCGAGCCCTGGCGATCCTTATACTCATTCAACCGCACGAAGAGGTGGGCGAGCTGCCGGCTCAGGAAAAGGTCGTACTTCGCAAAATCGAGCTGCCCGTCTTTATCGGTGGCGTGCGAAAGATTATGGTGCGTCTTCGACAGGCCGAGCTTGAGTGGGAAGGTGTCACTAATGCCCATTCCATCCTCACGATTGAGCATGAAAGCGACTGAGCGGGTGATATCGGCATCGAAGGCGAGAGCGATCAGGTCGAACATCGTCTGGTAGTACTCCGCCGGGTCACCCTCGTTGGTCGCCTCCAGATTCAGCCGGGAGTAGTCCTGCTGCTTGAGCGGAATATCGATCCATTTCTCGGATGCGGCGAGCCGAGACTCGACCTCGTCAAGCGAGGTCAGGTACTGGTCCATGCGCTCGCGGTCGGTCTTACCGAGCTTCCTGTCGAGCGCCCGCGCGCTCTCACCTACGGCATCAACCAGTTTGATGCGGCGCTGGAGCCGCTCGTGCTCGCTCTTGAGCGAGGTCCGGTCACCGCTGAATAGTCGCTCGAAGATCCGGCGCGGTCTGTTCTCTGCCGGGACCGCGCGCCCCTCGAGACTGTAGGAGATGGTGCCTGTTCGCGACAGAAATCCAGTACCGGCATCGATCGAGAGTGTCAATGAGGGCTGACGGCAGTGCTTCTTGGTGTGCCGCGCGATCACCTGATCAAGGCCGGCGGTGTTGTAAGTGCCGGGCTTCGGATTTTGGAGTGGCGCTCCCGTCAACCACATATCAGAGCAGGTGTGGGGATCGGCCTTGGGGCCATTCGGATGATAAAGCCCACCCATGAAGCTGATCTGCCGGCGAAATGGCAGCAATGGCTCGGTCGACTTGCCGTACACGGCTTCGCCGTTCGCTGCGACCTGCGGAAACCAGCTCCACTCCGGGATGCCGTGATCCTTCAACGGCAGCGACATGCCGTTAGCGGTATAGAGGGCGCAGAATCGCCGCGGAAGCGGATCGGTCACCTCGGCCCCCATCACATCGAGAACCGGCAGTGCCAGTGTCGCGCCGGCGAGACCTTTCAGGAAAGCACGGCGATCAAGTCGGAAAGTGTTGGTCATGGTTCCTCCAGGAGCTGCGTTGATTGGTCTATTTTTCCAGAAACATCGGGCTGTTGACAACATATCGAATCATATTTTTCATCCGGTAGCCATCGGCCTTTAACCTTAGCGCGTCCTGCTTCAGCTGGCTGCGCTCGCCATAGCCAAGACTGCGCCCCGTAGCGTAGGTTGCCAGATGCTTGAGGAAGCTAAAAGCTACCTGATCGATTCGATCATTGGCGAGATAGTTCTTCAGGTCGTTGGCGCCGCCGACCTCCGTCCGGTCAGGCAGCGTGCTGCGAGCGTCCGTAGACTGCGTCTTCAGTCTGCCACCGGCATTGAACTCCTCAAGCGCGACACCCCACGGATCGATCTTGGCATGACACGACCGGCAGCTGGGAACATCACGATGCTGTTCGAGACGCTGCCGCAGAGTCAGATCCTTCGTCGTCTCCTTGAGCGCGGGTACGTTCGGCGGCGGATCGGCCGGCGGTTCAGCGACAATCTTCCGTGCCAGCCACGCTCCCCGTTTCACCGGGTTCGATTCCCGACCATCAGAGAGACCAGCCATAATCGCTGCCTGCGTCAGAACGCCACCCAGTTC
>JBEGMZ010000221.1:0-2574 GCA_041182745.1 Acidobacteriota bacterium | reverse complement strand
GAGATGACGGCGGCAAGGGCTGTCCGTTTGCGAATCGTCAATCCCTGACCGAGCAGAACCACCAGTGTCAGAAGAGCAAGCAGGAGAAAGAAGACATCGGTCGTCGCGTTGATCGAAAACTGCGGAAACTCGCCACTGACAAGGAATAGCAGCTGGGCTCCAATCCCGATCGCGGCACCGAACAGATTGCGGAAGAGCAGAAAGATCAACCAGCCGCAGAGCACCGCGCAGGTGACTGAAAGCCACTTCCCAACTACGAAAAGCTCCAGGCCCAGCCACTTTGAGAGGAGCGCAATCGTCAAGGGGTAACCTGGCCCCTGATACGTATTCTGCGGCATCTCCCCAGCCAGGATCCGGCTCGCATCCGGCGCGAAGAGATGATAGAAGTCGGTCTCAGTAGCGTAGTTACCAAAGGGGTGCTGGCGTCCCACCACAACCAGCACCGCCAGATGGAACAGGCAGACCGCGACCGGAATGGCAACTCTGAACCTGATCAACCGGGACCACACGGCTCGCTACCAGCTTCCCTTCTTCATCTCCGCCAGCATATACTCTGCGGCCCGCCAGCTGAGCGCCATGATCGTCAGGGTCGGATTCTTATGGGTGCCGGATGTAAAGGATGCCGCGTCAACCACAAAGAGATTCCTGACATCCCAGGACTGGTTGAACTGATTGAGAACCGAGGTCTTCGCATCCGACCCCATGTGAAGCGTCCCCATCTCGTGAATCGAATGGCCTGCCGGGTCAGGCTCTTTTGGCAACCGCACATCGACCGCCTTCGCGGCCGCAAAGAGTTCCTCATACGTCTGACGAACATACTTGAACATCGCGAGATCATTTGCATCCCACGGATGATGGATCTTCAGTACCGGCATTCCCCACTTGTCCCTGACGGCCGGATCGAGCTCGACATACTTCTTCTCGGAAGGCAGCATCTCTCCGTGCGAAGCCAGCACGACCCGTGCCCCGGTCCATTTCCGAACCTCTCTCTTGTAGCCGCTGCCAAAACCCTGAATATTCTTCGCGTTCTTGTCTGGCCGCATCCGAATGCGCGACGATGGCTCAATCTGGAAACCACGCAGGAAGTCACGCTTCTCGTTCGGACGAAAGTATCCAAACCACGGGATGATGATGTGGGCTCCGCCGATTCCATCACCCGCTTCGCGCTCCTGCCAGAAGAGCTCCGGAAAGTAGGCCTGCGCCCCAACATCGAGGTGCTCGATAAAATTTCTCCCAACCTGCCCACTCGAATTGGCGATATTGGACTGCAGAATCAACCGGGTACTCTCGAGGGTGCCACAGGCCACAATCACCGTCCGGGCCCTCACCTGACGCTCGCGCCCGGTCTTCTTGTCGATGTAGCTGACACTGCTTGCGAGCCCCTTCGGATTGAGATTGATCCGGAAGGCCATCGCCTCCGGGTAGAGCCGAAAGGTCCGCGGATGCTGCTCCAGCAACGGGACTACCTGCCGAAAGGCCGAATTGTAGAATGAGTGCGTCTCGCAGCCATCATCGCAGCCGGCGCAGAAATGGCACTGAGAATATCCACCGTGCGGCTTCGTCAGCATCGCCCGACGCACCTTCAATGTTCGCAGGCCGATCTTCTCCGCCGCCCGCTTGATCACGACGTCCGAACACTTGTAGTTGACGGGAGGAAGGAAGTTGTCTCCATCCGGAATGTCGGGATGGTTCTCCTTCTCACCGCATACTCCCATGAACCTCTCGGCCTTGTCGTAGTAGGGCGCGATGTCCTGGTAGGTCAGTGGCCAGTCCTTCCCGTGACCATCGTTGGAGTAGGCCCGAAAGTCTGTCTCATTGAACCGATTGGTAAACCGCCCCCAGAACATCGTTCGTCCGCCAACGTTGCGCCCCCGGAACCACTCATATGGCATCTTCTCCGGTGTCGTGTATGGCTCATCCTTTGAGCTGCCAGTAATCGAGTAGCGGTTCTTGAACTCATCACTGCGACTGAGCGGAGTCTTCAACCCACGGTGCGGATCATCGTACGGAAACGGTTCGTGATACGGAAAATCGACCAGGTGCTGGCGCAGCGGCCCGGTCTCAAGCATGGCCACTCGCAGTCCAGCCTTCACCAGCACCCACGCCGCAGTGCCTCCCGCCGCTCCGGAACCGATGATCACCGCATCATAGATCGGCTCCTGCCGACCGACCTTCTTCTGCCCCTCACTCATAACGATCCTTTCGAATGCCCTCTGACTTCGAATGCCCTCTGACCTTGAACACTCTCTTACCAGCCATTCCCATCGAAGTGGTTGTCAATTGCCTGCACCAACTCGCATCCGGATCAATGTGCCCTCCCGCCCGGAAGCGCTGACCAATCCAGCCACCACTGACTCTTCAAATGTGGCAAACTCGCCCGTCAAGGTCAACCGGTTTACCCTCTCTCCGGCCATCTTAACCAAAGAGAGAACTCCAGGCCGCCCCAACCACGGCCAGCAGAATCCCTCCCCCACTGCAGATCGCGAGCGATGTCGATCGCTTCAGGCGCGGCGCAACGGCTGCATATCCGATTCCAAGGAGGATAATCTTCCAGATGTAGAACGCATCGACATA
>JBEGMZ010000220.1:0-8841 GCA_041182745.1 Acidobacteriota bacterium | reverse complement strand
GATGGTTGCCGCGGGTCAGGGTCAGGTTGTCAGTGATCTGGTAGGACTCGACTGTTCGACCCTGTGGGAGGTTGGTCGCCGGTCCGATATTGAGCAGGTTCTGCCCGCCAACGGTGAAGGTCGGGTTGAGGAAGGCAAAGGCCTTGTCGATATTGTCCGGGTGCGGAATCTGTCCCTTGCCACCGGTGTCGCCACCGCCGAAGAGAACGAAGAGCCGTGAATAGTTGAAACGGGCCTCGTTCACCAGCGAGTTGGAGACGGTCCACGTCCAGCCGCCGCCAATCTGCTTCGACTGCGAGGGGCTGTCGCCTGACCAGCCACGCACATCGGCCAGTGAGTTGATGTTTGGAGTATTCTGCCAGAAGTAGCGTCCCCAGACGCGATGGCTCGAGCCAAGATTCGCGTCGGCCCGGAAGGTATACTCGTCCTGCTGATTGTTGAACGGAACCAGTCGGCGCACGGCGGCCATTGGCACCGAGATCGTTCCAAGAGTCATCACCGGCTGCGCAAAGTCGGAGCGCACGGTCGGGGAGCCGAGCGGCAGGTTGAAGGCGGAGTAGTCAGCATAGTACTGCAGCGCCGCGTTGTTCGGGAAGGCGGTCTTGATCGCCTGGATACCGGCGGTGGTCGGTGCGACCTGCGTCGAACGGAAGTCGAGCAGGCTCGGATTGCGACGGAAGAACCCGGTGGTGTAGAAGAAGAGCCGGTTCTTGATGATCGGCCCGCCGACACCATACGTGAAGATATTGTTGAGGCTCGGTGCCGGATCCTTCTGCCCGGAACGTCGCTCGATGTTGGTCAGTGAGTTGAAGAGCTTGTTGTTCTGGTGATCCCAGCCGAGCGAGCCGTGGTAATCGTTCGACCCGGAACGGCTGACGATATTGACGATCGCTCCCTGGTTTCGTCCATACTCGGCCGAGAAGTTGTTGGTGATCACCTGGTACTCACCGACCACTTCCGGGTTTCGAACAAAGTAGTTCGGGCCGCCGATCGAGAGGTCATTATTATCGACTCCGTCGAGGGTGAAGTTGTTCGATCGGGCGCGTTGGCCATTGGCCGAGAGCGTCACTCCGTTGCCATTGACGTTGCCAAAACCGACCGTCACGCCTGGTGTCAGAAGTGCGATCCGATCGAGGCCGGCTCCCGGAACGTTGACCGGCAGCTCGGCAACCTTCTTCTGCTCGAAGGTGGTCGATATCTGAACTGAGTCCTTCTCGACCAGTGCGTCGGCGCCGCCAGCGACTGTCACCACCTCCGAAATGGCACCAGCCTCAAGCCGGGCGTCGACGACCGTGTCACGGCCCAGTGCAACGTTGACGTCGGTGATCTCCGACTTCTTGAAGTTGGGCGCCTCGACCTGCAGCGTATACCGGCCCGGCAGCAGGCGGGGCAGTGTGTAGACACCCTCGCTGTTGGTGACGGTCTTCGATTCAGATCCGGTTGCCAGGTTGCGCGCTCCGACGGTGGCCCCTGGGATGGCGGCCTCTGCCGCATCGGTCACCGTTCCACGAATACCTCCAGTTGCCGTCTGCGCCTTTCCATTCAGCGGAAGGAGCACGATCAGCAATGCGATCAGGGCTCCGAGCCACACCGCGCCAAGTTTCTGTCTCTGTCTCATACTCGTTCTGTCTCCTTGTTCTCCTGAACTATTTTCTCCTGAACCATCGTCGGTTCAGGAGTTGAGAAACTTCGGGCATTTCATCCGGCCGGCCGTTCCAATGATGCGCGAGGGCCGGCTATCTCCGCGTTGGCGGATCACAACCTGGTCGGGCAAAATCGGCACGCTGCCAGCGAAACCCCAGTAATCGCTTCAGTCCTGGTACTTCTGTCTGCAGAGGGTGGTGCTTGTTATGTATTTATATATATTTAATCAGTACTACCACTCTCCTGACGATTGAACAGATCGAGCAAAAGCAGAAGAGTGATGTTATGAACAGGTTATGATGGTAGCTGGTCGGAGAACCGTTTTTCAAGTCAGGAAGACGGTTCTCCGACTCGGCGAAACTTTTCCGAGGCGGTAGTGGCAGCAGCTCGGTGGGGAAGGGTCAGGCTTCGAAGATGACACTGAGGCAGGTCAGCCCGGCCTCCGCCTTCTGGAGTTCATCCATTTCGACGCAACTGACGGCATAGCCATTGGCGCTCAGAAGCTCTGAAGTCAGGGGAAAGCCGACCGGAAGGTGAAGAAGGCCGTTGAGCAGAAGGGTATTGGCCGCCCACGGCTCATCCGCTGGAACCGGCAGAAGCCGGAATCGACGGAGGGGCAGGGGATCGATCCAGGCGGGGTTGATCAGCCACGTTCCATCGCCAAGCCACGTCGCGGCGGTCTTGAGATGAAGAACCGCCGACAACTGAACCGGCAGAACGGCATAGCCGAAGGGCGCGACAATGGCCGTCAGCTGCGCGAGGCCGGCCTGATTGGTGCGAGTTCCCACGCCGACATAGAGCGTTCGGTCGACACGGACGACATCTCCCCCCTCGATCGTTCCGGGGGCTTTGATCCACCGGAGCGGGCGAAAATGTTCGAGGATGGAGGCGATCGCCCCGGTCTCGGCCTGGCGGATCGCGGCACCCGGATTGGTGATGATGGCGATCTCGTCGAGGACGATCGCGGTATCTTCGGTGAAGGTAGAGTCGGGAAGGTCCGGGTCGGCCGGGAGAGTGATCACCGTCAGACCTGCCGACTCGAGCCGGTGGCCGATTTCACGGTGCTGTCGATCGGCACGCTGCGGGTCGATCTGAGTTCGACCAAGGAAGGTCAGCTCGCACGAGGCGAGCGCCGGACTGACCCGGCGCATTATCGCATAGCGCAAAGATTCACCTCCGGCCTGTTTCGATCTCTTCGACTTCGCCAAATGAGAGGCGGCGCGGGTTGGTGCGGACCGGCACCGCTCCGCCTGGCTGGAACTGCCGGTTGAGGAAGAAGACCCTGTTGATAGCGTGCAGATCGCAGGCGGCGGTCGTCGCCTTGATAACCTCGTCCCGCGTTCGCGGATTGGTGCCGACATCGCACCGCGCTGCCACCCTCTCAATCCGCTCCGGGGCGGTTCCGGCGGGCAGGGGAATCGTTGTTCGGAAGTAGCCGCTACGCTCGACCTTGTATGAGTTGATCCCGAGATTGGAGGTGTACCATTTCGGATCGCCCTTCAGTTTGACCGCGAAGCTGATCACCGCTCCATTTCGCTGGGTCGAATTGATGTCGAGGTAGAGGTAGTGGCGAAGATCGATGATCGATTCACCGAGCGTTCGCGTCGGGGTAATCTTATTTTCACGAATCATCTCCTCGGCCATGACACGATAGATCCAGGGATGCCGATCCATGACCACCTCACGCGAGGCGCTCGTAAGATCGACTGGCAGCGGCGCGAGGGCGAAGCGGAGACCGCTCCGCCTCTCGTCGCTGAAGTTGTTGTTGACCGAGGCGATCAGCAGTTCGGGGTGTGCCCCCACCCGCTGGCCGCGGAAATCCTTCGTCTCGTGATTGACCCCCTGGTAGATCTCCCTGACGACATTTCCACGCTGGTCGAGATGGACCTCGCTCACCCATTCGATGTCTGTTGTTCGGCCCCACCGGGCCATCAGTCCACTGGTCTGGGTTCCACCATCTTCGTTGCTGAAGATGACCGTGTAACGATAGATGGTCGTCTCGCCCTGCCGCTCGGTCTCGTAGTACATCAGCAGTGGCACATCGCTGAAGCGGCCGATCGTGTCCTCGCGCGCGAAGAGCACCGGGGCGTGGGCGAGGGCGGTAAACTCCGGTTCTGACTCCGCGATAAGGCGAACCACTGCCTTATCGACCGCGGCCCGCATCAGCCCGCGCGCCGTCTGCTCACGGTTCAGATCGATCCGCAGGACGTGCTCTCCTGCCGTCACCTGCCCCAGTGAGAGCCGATACGTGAACGGCTCCGCACCACCGTAGAGGAGGAGATCCTGCTGCCACTGCCCATCGACAAAGATCCGTACCGCCGCAGCTTCGCGTCCTCGCTCGATCCACGATGCGCCCGGTGAGCTTGCGGTCAGTTCAAGCAGAGCTTCTGAACGTGCCCCAGCCCGGAATTTCTGCTCGGCCAGTACCCCGGCCTCAGCCCGTCCGCCGGCCAGCAACCCGGCAAAGATCAACCCGAGAATCAGCCCTGGTCTAAAACTTTGGCTTCTCATTGGAACGTCTGGTCTCCTGTCTCTCCGTCTGTTTGATCAGCGCGTGAATCCGGCGGATTATGATCCCTTCCGTATCAGGTGCAAAGGCCCCCGGGTGGTCGTAGTAGATCATCGATTCGTTGACCTCGTATCCACCCTCCTCGTACATCCGGGCGGATGGGACGTAGGCAAAGACGTCATTCGAGTAACCCGCCACCCAGACCCGCCCTTCGATCTCCTTCTTCAGCCGCAGCGAGTAGTCGGTCACCACCTCGCCGCCGATCGCGATCAGGGTAAAGTCATTGCCAATGCGCAAAACCTGAACCGGGCAGGGATACTCCCGCTCAAGCCGCCCGTTCCTCTCCAGACGTTCGAGCATCCGCTGCGCGTGGCGGCGGACGAAGACATTCTGGTCACTCAGCCGCGCCTCGAATTCAGCCCGCCCCGGAGGTGGCGCGAACGGCAGTCCGGCCAGATCGAAGGCCGTCCGGACTCTTCCCGTTACCGCTGTCCGCCTTCCCTGAAGCACACTCTCGACCGCCTGCGCCAACTCCTGACCGTGATCCTCGGCCAGATCGAGCCGGCTCCGTGGGGCCGGATTGACATCCGCGCCACAACCCGCGACAAAGAACGCTGTCGACCCCGGGTGCTCCTTCTCGACCGCGATCGAGGCAAAACCGGCATAGTCCCCGCTGTACTGGAGAAACTCCCCGGTCAATGTCGTGTTGTGGCAGGCGTATCCAAAGACTACCCCGCGCAGCTTTCCAGCCGGAGTCTCGATGCGCAATACCGGCACGTCCCGGTCGACCACGCCATCCGGATTGATGCCACCGACGATCCCCTTCGGAGTTGGCTGGCGACGATTCATGGCAAAGCCGGCCAGACCTACGCCATAGCTGATGTTGGCTGGAGCGAGATCCTTCAATGCCCGCCCGACCAGGTCAACCACCTTCTCCTCCAGCTCTGCCGAGTAAGCATCGATCAGCGCGATCTGCTCTGCCGGAAGATCATAAGCTCCGATCAGAGACCTCCGCACTACCGGCCCCGAGTGGGTATGGGACGAATTGAGGATCAGCTGGTCGCGGCTGAGTCCAAAGCTGCGCTGAACTCGTCCCGCAATCGACTGGGCCAGATCCTGCGGAAAACCGAGCAGGTCGCTTGTCACCAGCACGACCCGGTTTCCTCCCCCATCTTCGATTGCCAGCGCCTTGGCATAGAGATCGTGCAGCTTTCCCTCGGCTGGCTTCTTCCGTGCCGCGTAGCCAGCCATCCAGATCGGTTTGGCGGGTGTGATAACGACCGTGGCAATGCCGGCTTTGAGGCCTGCCTCCGCGCGCCCCGGCCGAACCTGACCCTGTGCCTCCAAACCTCCGCCGCCGACAATAGTCAGAGCCAGCAGCGTCAACAGCAGTGCTTTATTCATGGTGTCTTCTTTCATCCTGCGATCGAATCTCATTCTCCGATCGAACAATCCCGGCAAGGCCGGGCTATTTGAGATAGCCGAGGTGATGGCTATCCTCGGCGATCAGTGATTCGATCATCTGATCCGCCCGGCGCCACTGGCCAACGAGTGGGTAGACCATCAGCGCGAGCTTGGCAAGGTGGCGTGATCCCTCAATAGCGGCACGAATTGTCAGCCGCTCGTACTCCTTGACCGATTGAACCAGTCCGCGAACCGTCTCCGGGAGAGGGCCGCTTACCACCGGACGCGGGCCGGTCTGGTCGATCAGGCACGGAAGTTCGACCACATCGTCAGCCGCCAGGTCGGTGATCGCCCCTCGGTTGACGACGTTGAGAACAATCCGCACCGGCTCGCTTCGCCGCAGCGCAGTCATGACATCGATTGCGATCCGGTGATATCCAGTTGCCGCCGCGAACGGATCCGCAGCGAGTGCCACGCCGGATCCAAGCGCCGTCCCACCCTCCGCCTCCAGCTTCATATAGGAGCCCGAACGCCGCTGCAGGTACTCACGATATTGTCGGAGCGCACTCTCCATCCGCCCTTCGCTGACCGCCTGCTGAAGGTTGCCAAAGAACTCGTCATTCAGCTGGGCCACCTCTGCTCCGCGGCTGGCACCGGTCTTTCGCTGGTTCTCAAGTGCCCGCTGCTGCTCATAGTAGAAGAAGAGATACTCGCTTGGGATCAGGCCGAGCGTCCTGATCATCACCGGATCGAAGAGGTCGGCGTGGTAGATCGATTGCAGCCGCTGACTGTCATTCAGCAGTTGCGGCAGCAGGTCTTCGCCATCAGCCATTACGGTCCGAATCCAACCCAGGTGGTTGAGCCCGAAGTAGTCGCAATCGATCCCGCTCACCGGCCGGCCGAGCGACTCAGCGATCCGGTGGAACATCTCGCTTGGCGTGTCGCAGATGCCGATCAGCTTCAGTCCGGTCAGGCTTGAGAGCGCCTGGGTCATCAATCCGGCCGGGTTGGTGAAGCTGATGAACCAGGCCTCGGGCGCGTACCGCTCGACTGCCCGCGCCTGCTCGAGCATGACCGGCAGGGTTCGCAGCGCTTTCGAGAGCCCCCCAAGCCCGGTTGTCTCCTGACCAGCTATGTCGTGGGCGATCGCGATCCGCTCGTCACGCGCCCGCGCGGCGGTGCCTCCGACCCGCAGGCTGCTGATCACGAACTCGGCGCCGCCTACCGCCTCCCCGATCGACTCCGGAGTGCTGATTGTGATCCCAACCCCGGCCTGCCGCGCCACCTCCCGGCCAAGCCCGGCCATCATCCCGGCTCGCTCAACATCAATATCGAAGAGCGCGATCTCGGTCAATTCGAGCGGCGCGTGGACGAGACCATGAATAAGGAGCGGCGTTCTGATTCCGCCGCCCCCGAGTATTGTTACCTTACTCATTGAATTACACTCCAGCTACCATTTGATCTTGTCGGGGAAGTACTCGGCAATCAGATCCTGATAGAACGGACTCAACTCCTCGACGTCCGGTTCGACCGGGCACTTCGAGTAGAGGTCGTATGGATTGAAGGCCCGGACCCACTTCAGGAGCTGATCATCACCCGGCCCAAGCAGGTGCTGGTAAGCATTCTCGCGGTGAACCGGGTAGAGGGAGTGATAACGGATCATCCAGAGCGCCTCCGGTGGCAGGTAGTTGCGGGTGACCAGATAGAGATACTCGTCGTGACCCCAGGACAAATGGACGTTGTCGAGGCCGCAGTTGGGCTCGTACATTCCGTAGAGTGTGCTATAAACCGGATGCCCGGCATCAGGATTCCCGGCGAAGAGTTCCGGGTAGACGATCCGGTCAGAGAACTGGCAGCCGACCGGGAAGGTGTCCCCAACCACGGCCCACTGTGGCTCACCGTAGGTGCTCAGCATTTTTCCGAGGTCATGAATCAGCCCGGTGAGGATGAACCAGCGGGGATGACCGTCCGCCCGGATCGCCTCCGCCGTCTGCAGTGCATGGACGATCTGTGGCAGATCAAGATCCGGGTCACTGTCATCGACAAAGCCGTTCAGCTTCTCGATCACCTCCCAGATCCCATATTCACCCTTGTCCAGCCGGCCATACTCGGCCTTTTTGCCCATTACGAAGTCGACCGTCTGACGGGTATGATTCAGGTGGTAGACCTCCTTCACCGAGGAGCGCGTGTCATCTCCATAATTGCGAAATTTATCAGGTGGGGCGACATTATCGAGAAAGGTCATTGTCGCGACGTGAGACATATCTTCGTTCCTCCGGTATCGGCCTCTCCGGATACGCGAGATCCGGTTATTAGAAATATAAGAGCGTGCACTGGATCACCAGGTTGATGATAGATAATTTTTAGGATCAAGAAAAGTGCGCAAAGGAAATAGGCGAAGGAAATAATGGCTGTGCGCGACCCGGCGGAGCCGTTCTCTCAGAGGCCAGTTCCGCCCGGAGTCGTCGTCGATTGAGCACCGCAGGCATTCCCAAGCTGCAGGCAGTTTGCAGCGGCCTGACCATCGATCCAGGCGGAGATGAAGCCGGCGTCGAAGCAGTCGCCAGCTCCCGTCGTATCGACCACTTCGACCACGGGAGCGGCGCAGGCGAGGATCTGCCCGGCATCGATCATCATGGCCCCGGCCGCCCCGAGCTTGAGCGCCACCCGTGCGATGCCGGCTTGGGCGAAGGTGCGCAGGATCAGCTCCGGATCGGTCTCGCCAGTCATCGCCCGCCCCTCGCGTTCATTTGGGAGAAAGAGGTCGACTTCGCGGAGAGCGACCAGGCTGGCTGGGTCGCGAAGCCAGGACTCTACCCAGCCAACGTCGACCGAGATCGTCGTTCCGGACTGGTGCAGCTGCCGCGTCAGCTCAACCAGCCGCGCCGGCTCGACTGCACTCGCCAGATGAACGTGCTGCGCCAGGCTCATCTGGCTGGTAATGGTCTGATCGGCGAGCATCTCCGCCAGCCTGACGTTCGCTCCGGGAAAAGTGAAGAAGGATCGATCAGCGATGGTTGAGATGGCAACGGTCGTCGCCGTCCGCCCGGCTTCGTCGATCTGAAGCAGGTCACAATCGACCCCGCACCGCCCAATCCGCTGTCTGAACCAGCCGCCGTCCTCGCCCACGGCGGCAATCAGCGCGACCCTCCGGCCAAGCTGCGCGAGCCGGCAGGCGGTGATGGCCGCTCCGCCGCCAACATCCTGTGTCAGCGATCGGGCGGTCACCTCTTCGCCCGGCTCGGGCCAACGCGTGAAGCCGCTCATCACCAGGTCGATGAAGA
>JBEGMZ010000219.1:0-6313 GCA_041182745.1 Acidobacteriota bacterium | reverse complement strand
TCCTGTTGCGGGTGGCGATAAAAGCGAAACCGGTTGGATCCCCGAGCCAGTCATGGGAGACGTAGGCATGGCCGTGGCGCAGCGCCTTGCGTACCGCCGCTTCGTTGAGGGCTGGCAGGAGAAGATGGGTCGTGACAAACTGGAGGCTGCTCTCGTAAGGGTCAAGATCGACGCGGGCAATCAGGTCGCCGGGCTGACGCCCCTCAAGCATCGGGGCGATCGCCGGCGTCTGGCGGGTAGTAACGCGACGTGGAGGGTCGCCGATAATGCTGATCTCGATGGTATCGGCAGCGACGGCACGCACTTCGTAGACCTGGTTGTGGTGGCAGTCATTGGCAGCGACACCGGTCAGCGGACGTTCGCGAAGGTCGCGATCCCATTTGGCCATCACCGGTGTAAGGTAGTCCTGGAGAGCACCAAAGACCTCAAGAGGGTATCTGGCCAGTAGCGAATTGAGGTGCCCGAGCCGGTCGGGATTGGTCAACGCGCCGCGCAGCCATCCGATGAACTCCAGCTCATCCTTCATATCGGTATGGTTATTGTAGATCTCGAGGCCATCGAGTCCGTCGGTCGACCAGTCGTCCTTCTCCTCGACGTGGGAGAGGAAGATATTGCCCCCATTGGCAGAGATCATCTTCACGTAGTCGATCCGGGGCTTCGGGATCTTCTGGAGGTAGTGGTCGATGACCGAGTCGACCGGGTAGTTGAGAAAACCCTCGCTCTCGGAGCCGGGGATAAAGAGAACGCCATCACGCATTCCGCGCCAGCTATCGTTGATGAAGTCGCGCGGCGGGCGGACGTGGTCGCTCAGCATGACGATACTGACTCCGGTCTTTTTTGCGGCCGCGAGAAGCTCCGCCCGGTTGCCACCCGTATGAGCCGAGTCCTCAGCGTGAGCGTGCAGGATTGCCCGATGATCGATCAGGCCGTGGCGCAGATTGACGCGCTGCCTGGTGCGACGCCGCGTTTCGCGTTCTGCGGCCACGGCGGCGAGCCGTTCCGGAGCCAGTCGCTCGATCGTTCGATAACGGCGGCCCGTGCCCAGCTTGTTCTGGATCGGGCGCGAGATACCAGATGACGCGATGAAAATGGTGATGATGATGACCAGTACTCTCAATTTGGCCTCCGTGGTGACAATCTTGCGGATCGATTAACATCCTCGGTCGATTTGTGATTCAACAATGGATCGACTTCGTGCATAATGCCCTCACATTGCGGAGTGCCAGATTACTCCGAATCCTTGCTGAAACAGAACCGAAATTGACCTGAAATAGAGCCGAGTGGAAATAGGGCATATCAGGTAACAGATCAGGAGCAGATAATGAACCGAAGAGCGATGGATGGGACCCTGGTGTCGACGCTGGTGGTGAGCCTGGTATTGATTTTGACATCGATAGGATTGCCATTGGCCGGTCGGGTGACTGGTCAGGAGAAGTGGACGAAGATCTTCAATGGGAAGAGCCTGGCGGGTTGGGAACGGAAGGCCGTTCACGATGGCAATGGCGGGATCTGGGAGGTGGAGGGTGGAATGCTCGTCGCCAATCAGGAGCCGGATCATAAGGGTGGATTGCTGGGAACGACGTCAAAGTACTCCGATTTCGAGATCGATCTGGAGTTCAAGGTCGACAAGCCGGCCGACACCGGCCTCTTCCTGCGAACGCGCGAGGATGGCATGGGTTATCAGATTACGATCGACTATCGAGATGGTGGTCTGATTGGCAGCCTCTACGCGCCAGCCGAGGGGGGATTCATCCAGCAGAACAAGAACTGGGACAAGTACTTCAGAGCCAACGACTGGAACCACCTGCGGGCACGGGTGACCGGGCAACCAGCCCACGTCACTTCGTGGCTCAACGGAGTGAAGATGATCGACTTCCGCGACAACCGGGAGCGTTTTCCGCGTGAGGGCTATATTGGACTCCAGGTGCACGGTGGCGGTGATTCGTGGGGTGACAACAGCCGCGCCCGCTATCGTAATGTTCGAATCCGCGAGGCGAAGGTTGAGTAGCGCGTCTTGCCACTTCAAATTTAACTTTTAACTGGGGGCGCTGCCGGAAATGATCGACAGAGTGAACCGAACAAAGTTCTTCGGCCGGGCGGTCGCGTGCGCTCTGCTGATGGGGCTGATGTCAGTGACAGGGCATCTGGAGCCGACCGGTCGGCCGAATATCCTCTTGATTATCGCCGACGACTGGTCCTTTCCGCATGCCGGAGTCTATGGTGACCAGGTGGTGCGGACGCCAAACTTTGACCGATTGGCACGCGAAGGGGCGCTCTTCACCAATGCTTATACCGCCTCGCCGTCGTGTACTCCATCGCGGGCCGGACTGCTGACCGGACGGTTGATTCATCAGCTTGAGGACGGAGGAAACCTCTGGAGTGTGCTCGCGGCACGCTTTGCTGTCTATCCTGATCTGCTGGAGAAGGCGGGCTATCGCGTTGGGCATACGCGCAAGGGCTGGGGGCCGGGCAATTTCGAAGAGGGAGGCCGCGTACGCAATCCGGCCGGTCCTCAATTTCAGAGCTTCGCGACATTTCTCAGTGAACAGCCGGCCGGAGAGCCATTCTGTTTCTGGTTCGGCTCGCAGGATCCGCACCGTGATTACGTCAAGGGCAGCGGAAGGGCGGCCGGCATGCGGCCGGAGCTGGTGAGGGTACCACCGCACCTGCCCGATACGCCGGAGGTTCGGGGTGACATTCTCGACTACTACTTCGAGGTCGAGCGATTGGATCGCGAGGTTGGCGAGCTGCTGACGCTGCTGGAGAAGTCGGGGCAGCTTGACCGGACCCTGATCGTCATGACCTCGGACAATGGTATGCCGTTTCCGCGTGCCAAGGCCAACCTCTATGACAGCGGAACGCGCATGCCGCTGGCGATTCGCTGGCCGGAGCGGATCCGGGCTGGCCAGGTTCATCAGGGGTTTGTCAGTCTGACCGATCTCGCGCCAACCTTTCTGGAAGCGGCTGGTCTGCCGGTCGGGCCGGAGATGACGGGCCGCAGCCTCTGGCCCTCACTGAGTGGAGGGCGGGAGCCGGCACGGGGCGAGATCTTTCTTGAGCGGGAGCGGCACGCCAACGTGCGCCGTGGTGATCTCAGCTATCCGGTGCGGGCAATCCGGACCGCCGACTTTCTCTACATCCGAAATCTGCGGCCGGATCGCTGGCCAGCTGGTGATCCGGAGAAGTATCACTCGGTCGGTCGTTATGGTGATATCGACGATGGGCCGTCAAAGCAGCAGTTGCTGGCCGATCAGCGTTATGCCCGCTATTTCCGGCTGGCGATGGCGAAGCGGCCGCCGGAAGAGCTCTATGATCTGCGGCGGGACCCGGGCCAGATCAACAATGTTGCCGGGCAGATCCGTTACCGGGCGCGTCAGCGGGAGCTCCGTCGGCGGCTCGACCACTGGATGAGGGAGACGGCTGATCCGCGCGCGACCGTCGATGATGATCGTTATGATCGGTATCGCTACTTTGGACCGCCGGCAAAGTAAGGCTGGTCGATCTCAGACTGAATAGCGGGGAAGAGATGCGTTTAAATGCCAGGTCAGGGTTTGTCGTGTTGCTGTCGCTGCTGGTGCTGATGAGCCGGCCGACTGGATCTTCCGGGGCGAGTCCCATCGTAACCGAGTCGCCGAATATCATTCTGATCTATGCCGATGATCTGGGATATGGCGACCTTGGAAGTTATGGCGCCACGGGCTATCGGACTCCTAACCTCGACCGGATGGCAGGGGAGGGGATCCGGCTGACGAGTTTCTATGTTGCAACCGCAGTCTGTTCAGCTTCGCGGGCGGCGCTCCTCACCGGGTCATATCCGAACCGGATCGGGATTCGTGGAGCGCTCGATCACACGGCAAAGACCGGGCTCAATCCGGAAGAGCTGACAATTGCCGAGGTGTTGAAGCAGCGCGGGTACGCGACCGCCATTTATGGCAAGTGGCATCTTGGGCATCATCCGCCGTATCTGCCAACCCGGCAGGGGTTCGATGAGTACTACGGTCTCCCGTACTCGAACGATATGTGGCCGAACCATCCGGTGACGAAGAACTACTATCCGGAGCTGCCACTGATCGAGGGGGAGCGCATCATTCAACTCAACCCGGATCAGTCGCGTCTGACAACCGACTACACTACGCGTGCTGTCAGCTTCATCGAGCGCAACCGGGAGCGGCCTTTCTTCCTCTACCTGCCACATTCGATGCCACACGTGCCGCTCTACGTCTCGGAGAAGTACCGGGGGAGGACGGAGCAGGGGCTCTATGGGGACGTGATCGAGGAGCTCGACTGGTCGGTGGGTGAGATCCTTCGAACGGTATCGCGACAAGGGCTCGACCGACGAACCCTGGTCATCTTCACTTCCGACAACGGGCCGTGGCTCCCATATGGCAATCATGCTGGCTCAAGCGGTGGGTTGCGCGAGGGAAAAGGGACGGCCTGGGAGGGGGGCGTGCGAGTCCCCTTCATCGCCCGCTGGCCAGGGCGGATTCCTGCCGGGGTGGTGAGTCGGGCGCCGCTGATGACGGTCGACCTGCTGCCAACCCTCGCCAGTCTGGCCGGGGCAAGGCTCTCAGGCGACCGGATCATCGATGGCCGTGAATCGTGGTCGATCCTGACGGGGGCCCACCGAAAGAGCAGCGCCACGCGACCCCGCTACTTCTACTGGCTGGATGAACTGCACGCAGTTCGGCGTGACAGGTGGAAGCTCCATCTGCCCCACCCCTATCGCCATCTTGCTGCGGCCGGACGGGATGGAAACCCGGGCCGGGATGAGACGCTCAGAACGGAACTCGCACTATTTGATCTGGACAATGACCCCGCGGAGAGCAACAATGTCGCGGCGCGATATCCGGCAATCGTCAGGCAATTGATGACCGATGTCGAGAAGGCTCGCCAGGATCTTGGCGACTCTTTGACCGGCCAGGTGGGGCGGAATCTTCGTCCGGCTCCCAGACTGCAATAATCGATCAATGTTGGTGAGGATAAGACTATGAACCTGAAGCAAGAGGTGGAACGACGTGACTTTCTGCGTGGTGCGGCGGCGGCCGTCGTCTCAGCGGCGTCGTATGGGCGTATCATCGGTGCGAACGACCGGATTCGGCTGGGCGGCATCGGGCCGGGAGATCGGGGAGCCGGAAGGCTGGTCGCCGCTCAGAAGATGGGGGCCGAGATTGTGGCCCTCGCCGACGTCAACAAGGGCATGATGGAGCGGGCGCAGAAGCTGCTTGCCACCCGGGTTGAGCATACCTATGTCGACTATCAGGATCTCCTTGCCCGCAAGGATATCGATGGCGTCATTATTGCGACTCCCGACCATCTTCATCATCAGTGCCTCCTCGACTCGATCCGGGCTGGTAAGGACGCCTACATCGAGAAACCCCTTGCTCGAACCATCGCCGAGGGAGAGGACATGGTCGCAAGGGTCAAGGCCACTGAGCGGATCGTCCAGGTTGGCAACCAGCGGCGGAGTGGTGAGCATTTCAAGCGGGCGCGCGATATTGTCGCTTCCGGCGGAATTGGTCAGATGCGGTTTGTCCGGATCTGGGATTTTCGCTATCGCCCGGTCGATCCATACATCAAACGAGCGGGAGACAAGGCCCTCTTCAGTCCTGAGCTGGTCGATTGGACAAAGTTTCTGGGCAAGGCGCCAAAGCGGGACTATGACGCGAAGCGGGCCTCGGCTTGGCGCTGGTACTGGGACTACGCCGGCGGGCTGATGACCGATATTGGGCCCCACTGGCTCGATGTTGCGATGTGGATCACGGGCAGCGAGGGGCCACGAACGGTAAGCTGCAATGGTGGCAAGTACAACAACTTCGACTGGGAGACGCCGGACAATGTCCATGCCATCTTCGATTGTGGCACCTTTGCCATCGTCTTTATGGTGCAGTTTATGAACGGGCAGGAGTACGATGGTGCGGGTTTCTATGGTATCGAGGGGTCGATCATCCAGGAGAACAGTCGGGGAATGATGGTGCGGTATGACGCGAAGCGGCGCGAGGTTGAGAGCTGGAAAGTAGGCGATGAGAGTCCGGCCCATATGCAGAACTTTCTCGACTGCATGCGGAGCCGTCAGCAGCCCAACTCACCGGTTGAGCTGGCCAACCGCGTTCTGCTCGGCGCCCACCTCGCGAACGAATCCTTCCGCTCTGGCATGCGGGTTGGCTGGGATCCAGTCAAATGGAAGCGGACAAAGAACGGGTGATCAGGGAGGTGGCGTCAGGAATCTCTCCTGGCGCCACCAGTTGCCTGTCCTCAGAGCTGAACTTCAGACCTGACCTTTAGCGCCCAAAGTCGTCCTGGAGCCGCACAATGT
>JBEGMZ010000218.1:0-4829 GCA_041182745.1 Acidobacteriota bacterium | reverse complement strand
GGTTATCGCCCGCCATCGCCCGTTCTCCCTGCAGAACGTGAACCTCGACCGAGGTCTGATTGTCGGTCGCGGTCGAGAAGGTCTCACTCTTGCGGGTCGGTATGGTCGTGTTCCGCTCGATCAGCCTCGTGAAGACACCGCCCATCGTCTCGATCCCGAGGCTCAGTGGTGTCACGTCGAGCAGCAACAGATCCTTCACCTCACCCGAAAGCACTCCGGCCTGAATTCCCGCTCCGATCGCTACCACCTCATCCGGGTTTACGCCCTTGTGGGGATCCCGACCGAAGAAATCCTTGACCATCTGCTGAATCTTTGGAATTCGCGTCGATCCACCAACCAGCACCACCTCGTCGATCTGGGCGGCTGTCACTCCGGCGTCGCGCAGTGCGTTCCGGCAGGGCTCAAGCGTCCGCCCCAGGATGTCGTCGACCAGCTGCTCAAACTTTGCCCGTGTCAGCTTCAGAACCAGGTGCTTCGGTCCTGTCTGGTCGGCGGTGATGAATGGCAGGTTGATCTCGGTCTCCATTGTCGATGAGAGCTCGATCTTTGCCTTCTCAGCCGCCTCTTTCAACCGCTGCAACGCCATCTTGTCCTTTGACAGGTCGATCCCCTGGTCTTTCCGAAACTCATCGGCAATCCAGCTGATCAACCGCTCGTCGATGTCGTCACCTCCGAGGTGAGTGTCGCCATTGGTCGACTTGACCTCAACCACCCCTTCTCCAACCTCGAGGATCGAGATGTCGAACGTTCCGCCACCAAAGTCGAAGACCGCGATCGTCTCATCCTTCTTCTTGTCAAGACCATAGGCGAGCGCCGCGGCCGTCGGTTCATTCACGATTCGAAGAACCTCGAGTCCGGCAATCCGGCCAGCATCCTTTGTTGCCTGACGCTGGGCATCATTAAAGTAGGCCGGCACGGTGATCACGGCCTGGGTCACTTTCTGCCCGAGATAGTCTTCTGCCGCCTGCTTCAGCTTCTGCAGCACCATGGCCGAAATCTCTGGCGGCGAAAACTCCTTTCCATCAATGTCGACCCGCACGTCTCCGTTCGAGGCCTGCGTTACCCGGTAGGGTACCTGCTTCATCTCATCGCCAACCTCGTTGAATCGCCGACCCATAAACCGCTTGATCGAGTAGACCGTGTTCTCCGGATTGGTTACTGCCTGGCGTTTGGCCACCTGACCAACCAGTCTGTTCCCGTCCTTTGCAAAGCCCACCACTGACGGGGTCGTCCTCCCGCCCTCCGAATTGGTGATCACGACTGGCTCGCTTCCTTCCATTATTGCGACCACCGAGTTGGTTGTCCCAAGATCGATCCCGATGACTTTACTCATTCTTCCTCCCTTATCGCGCTGCGCCTTTCCCCTGGCGCCTCGTCTTCCATATTAGTATTAGTAGGGCCAATTCAAGTGTCAGGTTCAAGTGCAAATCCAGGTTCCAACTCTCGGCCGGAGGTTCCGTTCCGGCCACTGTTCTGCTCTTGTTGAACCAAGGCGGAGTATAGAAGTTGAGTGTAGCACTGTCAAGAATGGTGAGTAATTTTCTTTGAAAAATGGATCGTGAAGATGCCAAAGATCGTCTCCACCTTCCACGGAGAGGAGCGGAGGGGGGCAGGACGATATTCAGGGGCATCCTGATCAGCGAACGATATTGCGGTTGACGTGATGGATATAGTGAAGCCCGGAGAAGACAGCCATCGTCAGAGTCAGGTAGTAGAGCGGGGTGAGAAGCGTCGACATATCAAGCCAAGTGGAGGAGCGGTGAAGAACGTTGGCGGTCAAAAAGGCGACAATGGTGACCACCTGGACAAGAGTGTTGAGTTTACCGGGCAGGGACGGAGGGAAGCGGTTGAGACCGGTAGTAATATTAATGACCAGTGCGCCAAGGACGATAAAGATGTCGCGGCTGATGACTGCCGCCGTCAGCCAGAAGGGCAGCGGAGCAAGCAGTGTGTTGCCGGAGAGTGAGAGGACGATAAAGGCGGTGACAAGGAGAAGTTTGTCGGCCATTGGATCAAGGATCTCGCCGAGAGGAGTCTTCTGATTGAAGGTGCGGGCAACGAGACCATCGAGGCCGTCGGTAATGGCGGCGACAAAGAAGACGGTCAGTGCCGTGAGAAAGCGGTGGTAGAAGATCGCCGAGACGAAGACCGGAATAAGAACCAGACGCAGGATGGTGAGCAGGTTGGCGACAGTAAAGACCGAAGTCATAAAAAAGAGAGTTCCGCAGAAGTCATGGTTTGGCTGGCAACCAGTGTCAGCAATCCGCATCAGACAGAGTCGGGCCTGATCCACCGGCGATAAGACGACAGCGGATGGCAGAAAGAGCTTATCAACCCGATGGCTCTCAAACACCGGCCAGGAGTCAGATGGCCAAAAGGATGATAACGGGTGGATTTTTCTTTTCAAAGTAAATTGGGTCATAATGAGGACATGGAACAGTTGGCGAGAACACTGGTGGTTGGAGACATACACGGCAAGCTTGGCCTCTTCAACCGGCTGCTGGATGAGATGAAGTATCAGCCAGAGATCGATCGGCTGGTGCTGGTAGGTGATCTGGTTGACCGGGGAGAGGACTCGCGAGGAGTGGTGGAGCGGGCGATTGGCCTGAAGGACGCGGCTCCGGAGAGGGTGACCGTGCTGCGTGGTAATCATGAAGATATGATGATCGAGTGGATCAGGGAACCGGAAGGGCCGGGGGCCGAGCTCTGGTACTTCAACGGCGGAATTGAGACTCTGCGCAGCTACCTGACGGGGGATGGAGACCTGGCCCTGCCGCAGAACCACTTCGATTTTCTGACAAGTCTGCCAACCTGGCATGAGGATGAGCACGCCATCTACGTCCACGCGGCGCTTCCGGAGGGAGGGGATGGTCAGTTCATCCACCCGTCGGAGTTGCCGGACAGTCCGGAGCTGATCTGGTCACGAAACTCCGCCTTTTTCGAGGGGTATCGTGGAAAGACCGTCGTCTTTGGTCATACGATTGCCGGGCTATTCTTCGGTGAGCGGGAGAAGGTCTGGATGCAGGATGATCTGATTGGCGTCGATACCGGAGCGTTTCTCTTTGGAGTCCTCTCGGCGGTTGAGTTGCCGTCACGTCGGATCTTCAGCGTGCGGGAAGAGGTGAGTGCGAGTGATGAGCAGGGGGATACCTGAGGGAGCCCTCCGCGACCATCTTTGGTGCACAGTTGAGCCTGCCGGCGATCCGCAAATTTCGGAGGTAGCGATAAGAGTTCAAATCTGCAGCGATGATCGGCTCCTGAGCCAGGAAGCGGCGTCGCTGGTTGCGGACGAGATCCGCAGGCAGGTTGCGACAAAAGGGATGGCCGTGATGCTGCTCGATGGTTCCCCGGCGCTGGAGGAATGCTACCGGAAGCTGAGCGAGGAGAACCTGCCCTGGACGCAGGTGGTCGCCTTTCAGCTGGCGGAGTGGCGCGGGCTGGCAGAGGAAGATCCGCGATCGGGGCGAAGGCTGCTTCTTGAGACGCTGGTTCGGAGAGTGCCGATGGCCGAGTTTCACTCCCTGCGGGGTGAGGCGGCCAACCCGGCGGCGGTCTGCGTGAACTATGAGCGGCTGATGATAAGGCGGCGTCCCGATCTTGCCGTGGTGGCAGTTGGTGGGCAGGGAGAGATTGGGACTCCACCGGTCATCTCTTACACTGCGGGCGGTGTTCAAAGTGGAAGCCGGGTCGGGTGGAACACCGCCTCGATCGGGGTGAGCCTTGGTGCGCTTCTGGAGTGTGGGAGTGTGGTCGTGATTGGGGACTCGTGGCCGGCAGAGGCCGGCTCACCCGGGGTGGCTCGCTTTACGTTGAGGGGTTAGCGGAGTCAGACGCTCCGGGCCGTTCCGCGATAGATCTCCCCGATCAGGCGTGGGGCGTGGGGCAGGAGCAGCCGGTCAAGGCGGTCGATCCGCAATCCGGCCCCGGTTATCAGCTGGTCGATTGGCCGGTTTAGATTGCAGCCGGCACCGACAATCCGCTGTACCGGGTTCAGCCGATCCTGCCACGCCGCTACTGCTGGCAGGTCGCTCCGGCCGTGTTCAAGGAAGATGTATGGGGCGCCTGGACGAAGGATGCGCCGAATCTCAGCCAGAGTGGTTTCGAGACGGTCGATTGAGCAGAGAGTAAAGGTGGTAACGACACAGTCGAATGATTGGTCGGTGAATGGGAGTCGATATCGGGCGTCAGCCTTCAGCCGCTCCACCGGGATTCGGGCCTGTGCGATGCGCTCGGCCACGATCTGCTCGAGCATCAGTTCGGAGTCGATGATCGTCAGTGCGGTGACGGCGGGCGGGAAACAGGGCAGGTTGAGCCCGGTTCCGAATCCGATCTCGAGGGTTCGACCACGGGCCGGCAGGAGCGACTCGCGCCGTAGCTCACTGATCGGCTCACTTCCAAGCATCCGGTCGAGTATTCGTGGAAAGACCACCCGGGTATAGACATTCTTCAGCATAATTCACCCTCTTTCCTCTCAATAATAAATTTCCAAAACATATTTCCAAGCCGGGGATCAGGTCTTAACCAGACGACAGCAATCGAAATAAAAACAGCCGACATAATAGAAACAGCCGGCATGGGAACAGGCAGCATTGAAGAACGTCCCTGATTCGCGGCGATTCCATCATGCAGTGTCCCAATGTTGCCTGTTCCGATTTAGTCAGATTTAGCTGACTGTGCGTCGACGGACGGCGCACGACAGGATAACCGCCGATCCGGTCGCAGGTGACCATAAAACCACAATTTGTGCCAATTTCGTAAACTTGTTGTAGGATATAAATTGTTCGTCGTCATTGAAACGACCGCGGACGAAGCGTGTAAAGTCCGTGTTA
>JBEGMZ010000217.1:0-4197 GCA_041182745.1 Acidobacteriota bacterium | reverse complement strand
AATCAAGGTAGACCTGTTGCCGCGAGGCTCCAAGCGGCGGAACCGGTGATCCTGACGAGGGTTGGGTTGGGAACCCGGTGCCAACTGCGACAACTTTGGCCGTCTTTGGTTCGTAGATCGTATAGCGGAGGTCGACGCCCATCATCGAGACTCCCATCTGATCAAGTTCAAGTTCGAGCCAGAGAACATAGTATTTGTCATCTTCGCGGGCGGCCTTGATCGCGTCGGTCCGGTTCTGGTTGCGAGCTTCGCGAATGTCGTGGGCCTCTCTCAGCGTGGCACGAAGCTCACTGATGCAGCCCTGCCGGACGATATCCGAAAAGAAGATCGGAACCATGGCATCAGGCATCCCGGACATAACGACGATGCCGGGTCCCTGTTCTTTCCGGCGCTCCTCCTCCGGGAGGCTGGTCGGTTCGGGCTGGGTGCGGGCTTCCGGCTGGTTGATACCCTGAACGGGTGGCTGGGCCTCGGCCTTCTTCTGGCGGCGTCCAGACTGGCCAAGTGAGGTGATTGAGAGAATTGCGGCCAGTAAGACGATGGTCGGGATTGCAAGGTAATGGGACTTATGGACTCGATGGAACCTATCGGTCTTATTGGCTTTATAGTTATAGAATTCGTTGGTCCTGTTGCACATTTCGGTCGTTCTGGTCATATTGATCCTGTTCCGCATTTTGGTGTTCCTGATCCGGTCGTCCTATTCTGCCTCTCACATAGACATATCCAAAGTCCTCAATTATTATTCCCATTATGTCTACCACAGTTCCGCAACAACTTGAAAGACCATTGACATTGGCTCTTGACGTCGGGACATCGTCAGTAAGAGCCGAGCTCTACGATGCGAGAGCCCGCGTGCTTGAGGGAATCGAGGGGCGGACCCGTTACCAGATGACCGCAACCACAGATGGCGGGGTCGAGATAGAGGCCGATCAGCTCATCTCGATCGTCTGTCAGACGATCGACGAGTGCCTGACCCAGGCGCGTGATCTCCTGCCTGATCTGGGCCCGGGGGATATCTCTGCGGTTGGATACAGCAACTTCTGGCACGCGATGCTTGGCGTCGATCGAGCCGGGAACGCCGTGACGCCGCTCTTCAACTGGAGTGACACGCGCAGCGCTGGTTTCGCCCGCGAGTACGGCGAGCGGCACGGCCGCGACTGGATTCATCAGCAGACGGGAGTGGTTCCGCATGCGAGCTACTATCCGGCAAAGATTCTCTGGCTGCGCGCAACCCGGCCCGATCTCTTCGGCCAGGTCGATCGTTTTGTCTCGATCGGTGAGTACCTCTACGCCAGGCTCTTCGGACGGCTCGTCTGCGGAGTCTCGATGGCCTCGGGGACGGGGGTCTTCGATCCTAACCGGCTGGACTGGAACGACGCGATCCTTGCGGCAATCGGGATCGACCGTGAGAGGCTCTCACCGCTGGCCGGAGATGGTGAGGGGCTCATCGGAATGGTACCAGAATACGCCAGGCGCTGGCCGCTGCTGGCGGAGGCCCGGTGGCTGCCGGCGGCGGGCGACGGAGCGTGCAGCAACATCGGCTCCGGCTGCTACTCTGACCGTCTGATCGCGATCAACGTCGGGACATCGGGCGCGATGCGGGTCTGCTGGCCGGCGGGGCAGACGCCGATTCCGACCGGACTCTGGTGCTACCGCGCCAACCACCGCTACGTCCTGATCGGCGGAGCGCTCTCGAATGGTGGCGATACCTATGCCTGGTGTTCGCAGACACTGCAATTGCCGGACGAACCGGAGGTTGAAGCCGAGCTGTCAGCACGGCCACCGGCCGGACACGGGTTGACGGTACTGCCCTTCTTTTCAGGTGAGCGCAGCACGGGGTGGCACGATGGGGCACGGGCATCATTTCTGGGTATCGGGTTGAGCACCCGTCCGATCGACCTGCTGCAGGCCTCGCTGGAAGCGGTCTGCTACCGTTTCGCGGCGATCCACGAGCGCTTCAGGGAGCTCATGGGGGCTGGAACAGAGATCGTCGCTTCGGGAGGGGCGATTATCGGCTCTCCCGTCTGGACACGGATGATGGCCGATGTGATAGGTGTTCCGGTGGTGACCTCGGGAGTTCGCGAGGCATCGAGTCGTGGGGCCGCGCTGCTGGCGATGGAGGCGTTCGGGTACTGCAAAAATTTTGAAGGTATCGAGACTCCGAATGGTTCGACCATCGAGCCCTCCCCGGAACGTCACGCCACCTATCGTGAAGCAAGGGCCAGACACGAGCGCTTTTATCGTCTGCTGGTTGAGAATGAATGGAATGGTGAGGAGCATTAAAGAATGAATCCATTGGTGGAAGTAGAGAAGCTGGGGCAGAGTATCTGGTATGACAATATTCGTCGGCTGCTGATCGACAACGGAGAGATCGCCGGGATGATTGCCGGGGACGACCTGCGCGGAATCACCTCGAATCCGACGATCTTCGAGAAGGCGATTGCCGGCAATGACGACTACGATGAGGCGCTGAAGGGATACATTGTCGCCGGATTGAGTGTGAACGATATGTATGAGGCGCTGGCGATCGAGGACATTCAGCGGACAGCTGACCTCTTTCGTCCGGTCTATGATCGTACTGGCAGGCTGGACGGATATGTCAGTCTCGAGGTCTCACCATTACTGGCGCACGATACGGAGGGAACCGTAGCGGAGGCCGGGCGGCTCTGGGAACGGCTCAACCGACCGAACGTGATGATCAAGATTCCGGCGACGCCAGCCGGAATCCCGGCGATCCGCCGGACGATTGCCGCCGGCATCAACGTGAACGTAACGATGATCTTCGCGCTTCGGAACTATGAGGAGGTGGCGGAGGCATACATCAGCGGTCTCGAAGACCGGGTCGCAGCCGGGCAGCCGGTCGACCACGTCGCCTCAGTGGCCAGCATCTTCGTCTCGCGGATCGACACCGCAGTCGACAAACAGCTTGAGGTGTTGATCAAGGCCGCTCCGGATGAGACAACCCGGGAAAGGTTGAGCCGCCTGCCTGGCAGAACGGCGATCGCCAACGCAAAGGCACAGTACCGCCGGTTCACGGAGATCTTTGAGAGTGCGCGATTCCGGAAACTTGAGGAAGTTGGAGCGCAGGTTCAGCGACCACTCTGGGCGAGTACCGGGACGAAGAATCCCGCATACAGCGACGTTCTCTACATCGATCAGCTGATCGCCCCACGAACGGTCAATACCATTCCACCAGCAACCTATGCGGCATTTCGGGATCACGGGACGGTGCGGCTGACGATCGGGGAGAACCTCGCTGCGGCGCAAGCGGCGCTCGACGGCATCGCGGCGGCCGGAATCGACCTTGCCGCAGTCTGCCAGCAGCTTCAGGATGAGGGGGTGAAGGCCTTTGCCGACTCCTTCACCAGCCTCATGCAGAGCATCACCGACAAGGAGGCAGAGCTGAGCCGCAGCATCCTGCAGCGATCGGAGGGCCAGTTCGGCCCTTTTGAAGACGCCGTCCGGGCGACCGTGAAGCGCGCCGGGACGGAGCACTGGATTGAGCGGATCTGGAACCGTGACGCTTCACTGTGGAAGAGCGAGGAGGCTCACCAGAAGATCATTCGTAACTCGCTTGGCTGGGTTGGAGTGACGGAGAAGACTCTTGCCGCGGTTGACGATCTGCTGCTCTTCGCGGCGCGAATTCGGAATGAGGGATTCCGGCATATCGTCCTGCTCGGAATGGGTGGGAGCAGCCTCTGCCCGGAGGTGTTTCGCCGAACCTTCGGGAAGCAGCCCGGTTTTCCGGAGCTTCACGTTCTCGACAGCACCGATCCGGCGACGGTACGGGCGATCGAGGCGGCGGTCGATCTGCCAAAGTCTCTCTTTATAGTCGCCAGCAAGTCAGGTTCAACGATCGAACCGCTCACCTTCTACCGCTACTTCTACCACCGAATGAATGAAGTCACCGGGGGCAAAGCCGGTGACCACTTCGTAGCGATCACCGATCCCGGGACGCAGATGGAGGAGAGCGCAAAGAGTGACGGTTTCCGGCGAATCTTCCTCAACCCCTCCGACATCGGCGGCCGATATTCCGCCCTCTCATTCTTTGGTGCAGTCCCGGCGGCGCTGGCCGGGCTCGACCTGCGATCCCTTCTTGAGCGGGCGGACCAGGCGCGACTCAGCTGCTCACCGGACACGCCGGCGGTTGAAAACCCAGGACTCCAGCTCGGTGCGGCCCTCGGGGCGATCGGTGCC
>JBEGMZ010000216.1:0-3755 GCA_041182745.1 Acidobacteriota bacterium | reverse complement strand
CTCCTGGCCCCTGGGCCGTCAGAGCGGTCCAGCCCTGAAAGGTACGGAAGACACTGCAGACTGCCGGTGACGGAATCTCCTGTGTCGTGGTGCGCCCCTCGGCCCGAAAAGGATCGTACCGCTCAACCTCCCCAAAGAAGAGCTCGTGGTAGACTCGCTGAAAACCCGGATCGCACCAGCGTTCGATCGAGCCTCCATCGCAGTGCGCCGACAGCCCAAGCGAACGATCCCCCGGCTCACGCCGCCGCAGCCGATCAGCGTAGCTGCACTGCCGATCGGGATCGAACTCGACTCCGCCGTCGGCACGTCCGACATCCCACAGGCGGTTGAGAAATCGCCGCACCCGATCCAGATTCTCGTGCTGGCGGGCCTCGATCTGCGGACGCGACCAGTAGAGCCCGAAGATCTGCGGTCGGCCTGAGGCGAGCGAAGAGAAGTACTGATCAAGCCCGGCCCGACTCGCTGCCCGCTCGTAGTAGTTGTTCTTCTCAATGTACTCGCCGATCCGCGCATTCCACTCGAGCGCCTGCCCCGGCTCGAAGACCCCGCTTATGATTACGCACCCGCGTTGGCGAATCCGGGCTTGCATCGACGGGCTGACTTCGCCTCGCGCTACCTCTGCCCAGTCTGTCCGCGGAATCACGCTGCTCCCGAGCCGTCTGATCTCCGCCACCTCGTCCGCCAGCCACTCGTCGAGTCGCCTCATTCGGCCCTCAGAATCCGGCATCCGTTCGAGAATCGATCTCTTGCTGTCTCTGATCCATTGCTCAATCTGTTCCATCGGCAATCATCTGCTCCTTCTGCCTCCGCCCCCACGATCGATTACGGCTTACCGACCGGGACCACAAGATGGGTCGGAAATCTCCGTGAACGAAAGACCCGCTGACGGGCCTTGACGTAGTCAGACGCACGGGCCTTGAAGATGTTCTCGACATAGCGCTGTGGATTCCGGTCGATCACCGGGAACCACGTGCTCTGGATCTGCACCATGATCCGGTGGCCTTTCCGAAACCGATGATCAAGCTGGTGAAGATCGATCCGGTAGGCCTCAACCCTGTTTGGAGTGATCGCTTTCGGTGTGACAAAGCTCTCACGGAAGCGACCCCGAAAGACCTCACTCGCGACCATCAACTGGTATCCTCCCATCCGCGGCTCCGATGGATATTCACCCGGATAGACGTCGATCAACTTCACGATCCAGTCGGAGTCGGAACCGCTCGTCGCCGCGAACAGGTTGGCCATCACCCGCCCTGTCAGCACAATGTCACTGTCGAGGGGCTCAGTTGACCAGCTCAGCAGATCCGGTCGGCCATCCACGAAACGCTGATCTTCAACCAGCCACGTGCTCCACCCCGAGCCTCCCAGGTCGGGTGGATTGTAGGTCGGCTCAATCGGACGTGGTCGATACGGAACCGGTTTCGCCGGGTCGGAGACATACTCATCGAATACCGCCCCCTCTGCCGTCGGAGCCTCAAAGGAGAGCCGGCCATTCGCCTGCAGGTAGAGCCGTCGCTCGGTCGTCTGGCTCACTGGCGGCCACTGATCGTAGCTCTTCCACTCGTTTGCCCCCGTCTGAAAGGTGATCGCCTCACGTATTATCGGTCTCCCGCGATCCTTGAGATGGAATGCGAACCAGGGCGCCTCTATCTTTTCGCGGTAGTGACGCGCGGTGCTGCTCTCAAAACGGATCCGTCCAAGGCTGGATCCCTCACCCCGAGCCCAGCCGCCATGGTTCCACGGTCCGGCGACAAAGAAGTTTTTCCCTTCGCGATCATGCGCTTCAAGTGTCTCGTACATTTTGATCGGACCATAGAAGTCTTCCTGATCCCACCACCCCGCAACGATCAGCATCGGTACCCGCACACTCTTCAGATAGCCAGCCATCGCCTGTTCCTGCCAGAACTGATCGTAGTTCGGATGATCGACAAAGTCGTTCCAGGTTGGAATCTTTCCCTGCAGGTATCTCGCATTAACATTGCCGAGTGGTCCAAGCCGCAGATACCAATCGTAGGTGTCGAAATGATCGAAGGTGAACCGAGCCTGCTCCCGGTTGGTCTCCATCCGGGTCGCGTACTCAAAACCGTAGCTCAAACGGAAAGCGCCATTGTGATGAAAATCGTCACCGAGGAACATATCGGTCGGCGATGCCTGCGGCGAGGCCGCCTTCAGCGCCGGATGTGGCGCGAGGGCTGCCATTCCGGCCGTCCAGCCGGGATATGAGATGCCAATGATCCCAACCCGACCATTGTTTGGCGTCACATTGCGAACCAGCCAGTCGATCGTATCGTAGGCGTCCGTCACCTCATCGACCACTCCCGGATCCGCGGTTGTTTTCAGCAATGAGACCGGTGAACGCTGCATCACAAAGCGTCCCTCCGATCCGTAGCGACCGCGAATATCCTGGAAGACGAAGATGTAGCCGTCGGCGGCGAGCGCCTGATACTTGCCTGATGCCCATGCCTCTCCGCTCGGTGCCTGGTATGGCGTCCGCTCGAGCATGATCGGCAGCTCACCTGACTGTCCCCGGGGCCGGAAGATGTGCGTATTCAGCTTCACCCCATCGCGCATTGGAATCATAACCCGGGTCAGCTCAAAGCCTTTCCCATCTGACTGTTGCGCTTCAACCCTTAACCCGGCATCGATCCGGGGAATGAGCAGGATGAGCAGGCTGCAGATTGAGGCAAAGAAGAGTCGTCTTCTCATGGTCACTCCTTCACCGTTGTGAGGTGTCAACTCGGACCTGTGTTATTTTCGTTCTCTTGTCGTGCGGTGTCACGGTGTTTTGAGACCAGTCACCTGTGACCACGGGACATTAACACGAACCCCGAAAAGAAGAGAAGTCAACCTGTTGTGACGGTATAAAATTGGTCCGATCCTTACTGCGATTGCCCTCGACCCGGTACCCATTTTCTTTCCACCAATCACTCCCGGGTGTTGAGTAAAGCTGAGGTTTGTCGTAGTATGCCGCTCGTCAGATCGATCGTAACTTTCTGTTACACACCAAGACACCGTCACGAACCAGAAGAATCGTGCAGTTCAGGGTTTTGCGTTATTTCCGCGGCGCATTGGCGTCGGCGGCAGCGGTTGAGCATTGGGATACCCTGAAAGAACAGCGATGGTCATCACCCGGGGGCAGATTCCATCTATCCTGGAAGGCCAGAACGATCACCCTTTTCCTCTCGCACAAAGGAGACTGTCAAATGACCGAAAGAAGAAGATGTTGCGCTGATTGCGTGGGTCGGATACTGGGAGGGCTGCTGTTGAGCCTTCTGCTTGGGGTGGTTCAGGCCACCGCCCAGGTGACAACCGCCGATCTTGTCGGCACGGTGCGTGACAACAGCGGCGCGGTGGTGCGCAATGTCAGGGTGACCTTGACCAATGTCGCGACCAATGTCGCCCGCAATGTCGTGACGGATGAGTCAGGAAACTACGTCTTCACGGCTCTGCAACCTGGTCTCTACAAGTTGACCGCCGAGGCCGATGGTTTTCGCCGGGTTGAGCGAACCGGGGTCGAGCTGCAGATCAACCAACGCGCCCAGGTCGATGTCGAGCTCCAGGTTGGAGCGGTTGGCGAGACAGTCCAGATTACCGGCTCGGCGCCACTGCTCGAGAGTCAGTCGTCAGTTCTGGGTAGTGTCATCCAGGAGCAGCAGGTCCAGGATCTGCCACTCAATGGCCGGAACTTCGTCCAGCTCGCTGTTCTGAGCCCTGGTGTCAGCGGTGCCGGGCAGGGAATGCGCGGGACCATTATGAGC
>JBEGMZ010000215.1:0-3525 GCA_041182745.1 Acidobacteriota bacterium | reverse complement strand
CCAATGGAATCTATATTCTTGGCACGGGCATTGGCATGCAGCTGATTGGCTGGATGATCATCAGGAAGATTGTCGATGTTGAAGTTTAGTGTCGGTTTCGGCAACAGTCGGAATCGCGAGGGGTGGAAATCGAAATGGATCTAACTGCGCTCTTCTTGTATCTGTCGATAGGCCTGACGATAGGTAGTATCATCGTCGCGGCCTATCTCTATCTGAATCGTCCGGCCAGTCCGGTTCAGGAACGTCTGAAGAAGATCAATCCGGAGGGGTTTGTCGAGGAGGCGCCGAGTCAATCGGTCAGCGAAGTGATTACCGGTACGATTATCGATATCTCAAAGCCGATCGTCGAGCTGCTCCCACCCTCACCGCAGAATGTTCGGCGGTTGCGCCGCCGGTTGATCCAGGCAGGATATCTTGGTGAAAATGCGGTGACCTTCTATCGGACAATCTCACTGACGACGTTCCTGCTGACCCCGATATTGGTCACCTTCTTGCTGACGGTCGTTCTCGGCCGTGGCTTTGACAGTTCAACCATTGGACTGATCCTGGTCTCGTTCGGGTTCGGGCTCTTTCTGCCGTCCTTTATGCTGTCACGATCGATCGCCAAGAGACAGCAGCGAATTACTCGTTCGCTGCCTGATGCGCTCGACCTGATGGTTGTCTGTGTTGAAGCCGGGCTCGGACTCAACGCGGCGCTGCAGCGGGTCGGTCGAGAGATGGAGCTGGTCGAGCCGGCTCTGGCCCAGGAACTCTCAACTACCAACCGTGAGATCATGGCCGGACGAGCGCGGGACGAGGCGCTCAGGAACCTGGGCGATCGAACCGGGGTCGGAGATCTGAAGTCGCTCGTCGCGATGCTTGTCCAGACCGACCGGTTTGGAACATCGATTGCGGATTCATTACGCGTCTTCTCGGACTCAATGCGAACAAAGCGTCGCCAGCGGGCGGAGGAGATGGTTGCGAAGGCGGCCATCAAGTTGATTTTTCCGTTGCTCTTATTTATCTTTCCGGCGCTCCTGATAGTTCTGATGGGGCCGGCACTGATCAAACTCCCCGAACTCCTTGGAGTTACTGCGGAGTAGACACATCATCATTATCTGATTAAGGAGGCCCGACGATGGACCTGACCGTGAACTTGCTGCTCGCCCTGTTTCTGCAGTCGACCGGGGAGAGGCCTGATCTGACAATAAACTACATCATCATTGCTGTCCTACTGGTGGTCGCGGCGATACTGAGCGTAATTGTTGTCCGTCGCCGGATGCAAGAACGTGATGACGACTGGGATGTCTGAGCGGAATGACGGTTGAAGCTCTTCACCGGACAAATGCCCGGAGGCGGCGATTTATGCATCCGCCGACAGGTCAGTGCATCGCCTCGAGTGTGCGGCTGGCAAATACGTTTCTGACCCGGCTGCGGGGGCTGATGTTCAGCCGGCGTCTCGCACCAGGTGAGGGGCTCTGGCTTCGGCCTTGTCAGGGGGTGCACACGTTCTGGATGTTCTTCACCATCGACGTGATCTTCCTTGACCGGGAGCTTCGAATCGTCAGGCTGGTCGAGAACCTCCGGCCCTTTCGGGCGACGAAGCCCCACCTTGCAGCGTGGAGTGTGCTTGAGGTCAGACCAGGGACGATCGCTGAATGCGGGTTGAAGATTGGTGAGCAGCTGGCAGTCGAGGGTTGACACCGTGGAGCAATGCCGATTTTGAGTCAAGTGCGCAGTGGCAGGGGAGGGCTGGAAGGCCGACCAACTCCTCAACCCGGGAGTCGGGGAGGTAACCAGGAGGTCGGCCGGCTGGCGAGGTGGCTCTTTCCGTCGATCGGAGCGTTCACCTCTCTTCTCATCCTCTATCTGCTGCTGATCAGCGCGTGGAGATTTCTGCTCGACAGCGATACCGGCTGGCACATCCGGAATGGCGGGCTGATTCTGGAGACCGGGGTGGTCCCGCGCGCCGATCCATTCTCCTTCACGATGGAGGGGAAGCCCTGGTTCGCCTGGGAGTGGATGGCGGACCTGCTGATGGCCCTCGCCCACCAGTACGCAGGGCTGGCCGGGGTGGTTGGTGGTGCGATCGTCGTACTGCTGCTTGCCTACGGTCTGCTCAACCAGGTGATGATTGCCCGGGGCAGTGATCCGTTTCTGGCCAGCGGCCTGACGCTCTTTGCTGCGGCCTGCGGTATCGTTCACTGGCTGGCCCGACCCCACGTCTTTTCGATCCTCTTTTTGATAGTCTGGACGATACTGGTCGAGAGTTTTCGGCGGCAGCGACGCTACTGGATCTTTCTGACGCCACTGCTGGTTGCTCTCTGGGCCAATATTCACGGCGGATTTTCGATCATCTTTCCGCTCCTGCTGGTCTATCTCCTGGGAGAGCTGGGGGAGATGGTCTGGAACGGAGAGCGGAGCCTCGCGAGATTCCGGTTGCCGTTGCTGACATACGGGGCTACCGGAGTGCTCTCCGTGCTGGCCGCGCTTCTGACGCCATACGGAACCGGGCTCTATCGCCATATCTGGCGTTTTTTGAATGACCGTGAGCTGCTCTCGTCGGTACAGGAGTTCCAATCGCCCAACTTTCACCTCCTGGATGGGCGGTTGATCGAGGTGCTGCTGCTGCTTGGAATGCTGGCCACCTTCCTTGCCCTGCGCGAGAAGCAGCTGGTAGAGCCGGGGCTCTTTCTGCTCTGGGCACATCTGACGCTCCAGTCGGAACGGCACGTCACGCTGGCGGCAGTGGTCATTATTCCGATGGTTGCCGGGCAGTTCAGTCGCTTCCTTGCCGGGCTGGCGGCCCAGGGGGCCGAGCGTGAATGGCGAGGGCAACACGCCCTCCTGGCAATCCGCGACTGGTATTCCGGCATCATCCGGATAGATCGACAGATGACTGGCGCGGTAGTTCATCTGGCGGCGGTTCTTTTTGTTGTCGGGTTGACAGGCAGCGTCTGGGCTGACAAACTTCTTTCGCCTCGTTTCAGCCCCACGAAATTTCCGGTCGCCGCCTGCGATTTCATTGAGTCCGCGAGTCTGGTTGGTAACGGTTACGCCCACGACCAGTTTGGGGGATACCTTATTTATCGTCTCTGGCCCGGCCGTAAGGTCTTTGTTGATGGGCGTGGAGATTTTTACCGGCAGGGTTCGATCCTCTCCGATATGGAGAAAGTCACGCTGGTCAGCCCGGAGTGGGCAACCAAACTCGATCAGTACGAAATCCAATGGCTGCTCCTGCGTCGTGATGAGCCGCTGGTTCAGATCTCACTTATGAGCGGCAGATGGCGCAAGGTATACGAAGACCCGGTCGCGCAGGTGCTGGTCAGAGATGGGCTTTAAGCGCGCGAACGGAGAGGTTCGGTCGAAAGTTCCTCAACCGGTAAGCTCCTGGCTTGATGAGGCCCGAATCGGCGGCGCTGGAACTATCCGGACGACTGGGTGGGCGCTGGTGCAGCGATCAACACGGCCAGGAAATAATGTGCATAAACGTCGGCACAAGCGGACAAAGTACGCAACATAATGGCAACATAACAAATAAAGGAT
>JBEGMZ010000214.1:0-5400 GCA_041182745.1 Acidobacteriota bacterium | reverse complement strand
AACCAGGGGTGGTGATCGATCAGGGATCGACCCTTGATCTGCTGCCGACGATCGCGAGAATGGTCGGGAAGCCAGTGCCCACCGACCGACCACTCGATGGCTTCGACCTGACGCCGGTTCTCCGTGGAGGCGGAAAGAGCCCGCGCCAGACGATGTTCTACTGGCGTGGCTCGAAACTCTTTGCGGTTCGCCACGGTTCATTCAAAGCTCACTTCATCACCAAATCGGAGTATGGTACGGATCAGCCAGTCGAACACGATCCGCCACTGCTCTACAACCTTGATGAAGATGCCTCGGAGAAGTACGATGTAAGCACCAGGCACCCGGAGGTTATTGCCCGGATCAGGCAGATTGCTGCCGACCACCGCGCTTCGATTACGCCGGTTGAGAACCAGCTCGACAAAAGATGAGACACGTCAACTGGCCCGGCAGGATCAACCTTGCAGTGCTGCCTGGAGACATAATTAAATGGCGGCGAGCTTTTCTTTACTTGCTGATCCTGCCGACACATACTCATTGCAAGATCCTTTTGGTATCCGATGCCAAGAGCCTTCGCCAGCCAGACAAGGAGTGCTAAATCGGAACAGGCAACATTGGGACACTGCGCGATGGAATCGCCGCGAATCAGGAACGTTTTTCAATATTGCCTGTTTCGATGGTGGCTGTTTCTGGATGGTGGCTGTTTATATTTAGATAGACCAAACGCCGATAGAGGAGATGATCAATGACAATGAAGAAGAGTCTGCTGATAGTCCTGGGGGTAGCGATCCTCGGCGTGGGTATGGTAACACCGGAAACATCCGCCCAGATATCGAAAGATCTGCCAGGAGCGCGCGAGGAGGCAGCAATTCGCCAGGCCTGGTTGAAGGCGCGGCTGGAAAGAGTGCTGCCGTCATTGATGCGCAAGCACCGGGTCGATATGTGGCTTGTGATCTGTCGTGAGTATAACGAAGATCCAGTCTTTCGTTCGCTCGTCTCTCCAACGGTCTTCGCGGCACGCCGGCGGACAATCCTTGTCTTCCACGACCGTGGAGAGGGGACCGCAGTTGATCGGCTGGCCCTTGGGGGAGGCTCGAATGGCGGACTCTACACCGTCTATCGCGACCCGCAGATTGAGAATCGCGAACTCTGGGGGGAAGGGCAATGGGCGCTGCTCCGCAGGCTGATCGAGCAGCGAAACCCACGCCGCATCGCGATCAATATCTCGTCGACCCACGCCTTTTCGGATGGTCTCTCGACCTCCGAGTATGAGCGGCTGGTCGCCGCGCTCGGTCCGCAGCTCTCGGCGAGGCTGGTTCGTCACGACGAGCTGGCGCTTGAGTATATCGAAACGCGGGTTCCGGAGATGCTGCTCCACTATCGGCGGATGATGCAGGTTGTTCATCAGATCATCGCCCGCGCCTTCTCGTCTGAGGTGATTAAGCCCGGACAGACGACCAACCAGGATGTTGTCTGGTGGATGCGCCAGCAGGTTCAGGATCTTGGTCTTGGAACCTGGTTCCAGCCAACGGTGCGGGTTCAACGCCGCGGCTCGGCCATCCCGAGCAACCTGGCAGAGGACGAACCGGTTATCATCGAGCGTGGGGACGTTCTCCACTGTGACTTTGGGATCGTTGCGATGGGGCTCGCCACTGACACTCAGCACATGGGCTACGTTCTCCGCCCTGGCGAGACGGACGCCCCGGAGGGGATCCGCCGGGCTTTGCTTGCCACCAATCGGATGCAGGATATTCTGGTTGAACGGATCCGCCCTGGTCGAACCGGCAACGAGGTTCTGCTCGATGCCATCGCCACCATGAAGTCTGAAAAGATAAATGGAACCTTCTATACCCATCCGATCGGTGACCACGGTCACGGAGCCGGCCCCCTCATCGGGCTCTGGGATCGTCAGGAAGCGATCCCGGGTCGCGGCGAGCCGCGGATCATACCGCAGAGCTGGTTTTCGATCGAGCTGGGAGCACGCACGCCAATCCCCGAGTGGGGTGGCCAGGAACTCTTTGTTGGTCAGGAAGAGGATGTCGTGGTCGACGAACAGGGCCGCGTCTCCTGGGTTCTCAACCGACAGACCAACTACCACCTGGTCAGATAGTGGCTCCCCTGCAAGATTAGTCAGCCCCTATGCAATGACGGTCGATTGCTGATGTTAAGGCTATGTTATATCTGTTACTCCCGCCCGAATGTGATTGAAAGTAGATTTCCGTATTTTGTAAAATTCCACTTGTGACGATGTTGGCATCTGCTATTTCGATGATTCAAGAGGTTCTAGTACCGCTCAACTTCTATGTTGCTGCCGGTGGGGATAGAAGCGAATGATCGAATGATCGAATGAGCCGAATAATCAAATGAGGTTATAACATCGATGAAAAACAAGATCTGGGAAGCAGAGTTTGAAGGCCGGAATATTCGCATTACTAATCGTGCATCAATGTTTCCTTTCCACAACAGGGAGTGTCTCGAGGTTGATGATCAATTGGTGGCGACTGGAAAAGGAAGACTCCTCGCAGAGTTTGTGATTATAAAGGCACTGGTCGAGTTTAGCGGGGTCACACGCCAGGTTGAGGTTCGCATTGCTGGGCTAAAGGGCCGATTCTTTACCACAGGTTGTCACATTTTGATAGACGGGATGTTGGTTGGCGGCGATACAGAGAGGACTCTGATCTTGCCTGATATCGCTGAAGCCAGGACGAGATATCTCCACCAGCCGCGTCAGTTCATCCGCCGCTTCTTCATCAGAAATGTTCTCGAGGAGGGACTTCCTTTCGCTGCTCTGATGTTGCTGATCACAACACCGCAATCCGTGGTGGAGGGCCTGTTCTTCTTTGTCTGCGGTTTGATTGGGTTCGGGTTAACGATTGCCTGGATGAACTGGCGATCACTTCGACCTGCCCTGCAGTAAGGGATCATCTCATTTTTTGTAACGGCCATGATCAACGTCTTGTTCCAACCAGTGGCTCCAGAAATTTGAAGAGTTCTCTTGTGGCCGGATCATCAGCTTGCCCGAGTTCAGAGTTGATTCGGTTGTGGGTGGTCTCACGTGCGGCGTGGATCGTTACCGGAACTTCGGCCGTCCGCAGTGCACCTGCCAGCCGCAATCCCTGGGCTGTTACGTCGGGATGTCCGGCGACGTGTAGAATCAGAAATGGCGGAATTCCCTTGCCCTTGACAATATGGGTTACCGCTGAGAACTCGCGGTGCTTCTTTGGATCGTTGCCAAACTTGACTCGATGGCCAAACTCGGGCAGAGGCAGTCCGTGAACGGTCTGGCGGATCTCAGCAGTTGTAATAATTGCCGGTATATCATAGGTGTCGCCATCGATCGGCACGCAGCCCTTCAACTGATCGAATGTCAAGCCCTCTGCCTGCAGGTATCGCTCGTCAGTGCAGAGCAGTGCGGCAAGCTGTCCACCCGATGAATGGCCCATCACAAGTATCCGTCGTGGATCTCCGCCATAAGCGGTAATCTTCCGGTTGACCCAGCCAAGTGCCCGTGCCACATCCCTGGTCACTTCACCCATCTCGACCCTGGTCACGAAGCGGTGATTGGTTGAGACAAAGACAAAACCGCGTTCGGTAAACGCTCGCGGTTTGACACCAACATCGGTCTTGTCCCCCGCTTGCCAGCCGCCACCGTGGATCCAGAAGACCACCGGCAGGTTCCGCGCGTTCTCCGGGGTGTAAATATCGAGCATCTGCCGCTCATTCGCTGGTTCAGCGTAGGGGATATTCGACTTGAGCGTCTGGGCTCGGGCCACCGTCGCAAGCAGCAGAAGGCTGATGAGCAAACTCATTCTCATTCTGATCTCTGATCTCCTTTCCCGCTGGTCTCTTTTTCCGGCGGTGGGGCTCACTGAGAGGGAAAATTACAACGGGTGGATTGGAACATACTGCGATTCGGACTGTCAATCGACTGTCAATGGACTTGACAGCAGCAGACGGGCGTTTTATAAAACCCGCGCGGTGGTCGAAGAGATAAGGACTCCACCGTTGCCATTGCCAGATTTAAGTGCCACTTTTAAGTTGTCGAACATTTACTGATCGTAATCAGCCATTGCCAGGGAGGCGATATGCCAGATTCAGCTGCAAAGAATGGAAAAAGTAATAAGTGCGATGAGCCCTCAAGAATCACCCTGATCAATGAAGCACGGTTGGTACTTGGCGGTAAGTCTGTTAGTCCGAAAGAGCTGATAGAGCTTGCCGGGAAAATGAATGGTCTGAACGAGTTCGGATATGCCCGCAAGCTCTTTGGCCGGGCATTGAAGCTCAAAGATGCTGATTTTTCAAAGAAAGAGCGGCTCAAATACAGCCAGAAACTGGCGCTGAACACCTACAAGGATCCGGATCTGCCGGCAGATCAGAAATATACCCAGGCCCTGGATATACTGGATAAGGCCGACAAACTCGACCAGAGCGAAGATCGTGAGACGCTGGGCCTTGCCGGGGCGATCTACAAACGAAAGTGGGAGACTGAGGGTGGACGTGAAAATCTTGAGAGGTCGTACACCTTCTACCGGCGCGGTTCAAAACAGAAGGTTAAACTCAGCGACAGTCCATACTACACCCACATCAATGCCGCCTTCGTTCTGGATCAGCTGGCTGAGCTTGAAGAACAGTCGACCAACCATCAGCTACTCTCCAGTGAACTGGCGAACGCAAAGAGAGAGTTAGCGAGATCGCTGCGAGAAGAGATCTGCAGCCAGCTTACTGCCGCTCCCAGATCGACGGGTGACGATCAAAATAACTCGGAGGCTGCGAGGTCAGATTCTCACTATACTCCGACTGAAGGGGAGTACAAACCTGACTACTGGAGCCTCGTAACCCTGGCTGAAGCCCAGTTTGGACTGGGCAGGTATGGCAAAGCTACTGCTACCCTTAAACTGGCTGCCACAAATTATCCTGAAATCCCCGAATGGCAGGTGGTATCAACCGCCGAGCAACTGATCAAACTGGCACAACTTATCGAACGGAGAGAATTCCGCGACCGGGAGCGTCAGAAGAGTAAAAGCAAGGATGAGGTGCCAGCCGGCGCTACTGACGCTGGCGCTACTGACGCCGGTGCCACTGCCGCCGGCGCTGATGGTGGTGCCAGCGAGAGTAACTCCCCGGAGGAAACAAGGAGTCGCAAATGCATCAAGGATTTTCTCCTTGCCCGTGGCATTGCTAACGCGAGTGCAGTTCTTAACAACAGCTACGTTGGCAAGATTGGGCTTGCCCTCTCCGGTGGAGGATTCCGAGCCTCCCTGTTTCACATCGGAGTTCTCGCCAAATTGGCTGACCTCGGAATACTCAATCGTATTGAGGCCATATCGTGTGTCTCAGGTGGCTCGATTGTTGGCGCCCATTACTTTCTTGAGCTATGCCGGCTTTATGGTGTTGACCAGAAGAAAGATGCCGACATTAATC
>JBEGMZ010000213.1:0-4640 GCA_041182745.1 Acidobacteriota bacterium | reverse complement strand
AATGTGGCCTGTAGCGCCGGCAGGCCATCCCCATCAGAACCATAGCGCCCACTTCCGGCGAAAGTTGTGATGAGACCGGTCTGCAGGTCGACCTTGCGGACTCGAAAGTTACCGGTATCAGCGATCAACAGGTTGTCAGAGGTGTCGATCGCCACCCCCTGGGGAAGATAGAGTGAGGCCGCAGTCGCTGGCCCTCCATCACCCGCCATGAGGTCGTTGCCATTACCGGCGACGGTCGAAATGATCCCATCCGGGGAGACCCTCCGGATGCGATGATTGCCGGTATCAGCGATGTAAAGATTGCCGCGTGAGTCGAAAGCCAACGCTCCTGGGGAGTTCAAAGTTGCCTCGGTGGCTGGCCCGCCGTCACCGCTCGATCCAAGCATCCCATTTCCGGCATAGGCGGTGATCTGACCAGACGGGGCGACTCGGCGAATACGGTGGTTGCCGGTATCGGCGATGTAGAGATTTCCAGACTTGTCGAAGGCAATAGCAGACGGAAGGTAGAGCCCAGCCATAGTCGCCAGTCGACCATCTCCATCTGCCCCTTTGGCACCGCTGCCGGCGATGGTACTGACGACCGACTCCACCTCAAGCCAGACATCAATAGACGCACTGGAACTGTTGCCACCAATATCCCAGGCAACGACACGAATCCGGTTGAGCCCTTGCTGAAGCCTGATTGAATCGATTCTCCAGGTGTTGCTCCCGGTCACGGCGCCCATCCCGCCACGATCATTGAACCATCTGACCGTGGCAAGCTGGTTGTTATCAGTGGCGACGCCGGAAAGGCTGAAACTCCCGGTTGCCACCCTCCAGCTGCGAAGCACCGTCGGAGCAGTGATACCGATCACCGGCGGTATCTTGTCTGCCGTCACGTTGACAATCTTTCTGACCCGCCGGTTGTCACGATCGCTGAAGTAGACGGTACCAGCCGGGTCGATCGCAAGACCAGTCGGTGCGCTGAGGGGAGAAGCGGTGGCCGAGACCCCGTCGCCAGCAAACCCGACATCACCCCGACCAATGATGGTACTGATGGCCCGGGTGACGACATCGACCCGGCGAATTCGCTGATTACCACGATCCGCGACATAAAGGTTACCCAGCTCATCACTGATCGCCGAAGTTGGCCAGTTGATTGATGCATTGACCGCGCTCCCGCCATCGCCAGTAAAGGTCGGAACGCCGTTTCCGATAATGGTCTGGATCACTCCGTCAGAGGCTGTTACCTGTCTGATCCGGTTATTACCGCTGTCGCTGATGAGAAGATTACCGGATCTGGTGACAAAAATGCTGTTGGGAGTAGTCAGTTGGGCGGCCGACGCCGGTCCGCCGTCCCCACTAAAACCAGACGCACCAGTTCCGACAATCGTTTGAATCCGGCCATCAGCGACCGTAATTTTACGAATGCGGTGGGATCCCGACTCGGCGATATAAAGGTCTCCGACGCTGTCGACATCGATCGACTGGGGGTTATTAAGGCCGGCGTCGATCGCCAGCCCACCATCACCACTGCTGCGGTTGATGCCGTTTCCGGCAATGGTCGTAATGACACCGGTCGAGATATTGACCTTGCGAATCCGGGCATTGACGTTATCGCAGATGTAGAGGTTTCCAGTCTTGTCGACCGCCACCGCCAGCGGAAAGGAGAGGGCAGCCTGACGGGCCGGGCCACCATCACCACTGAACCCGGAGTCTCCATTGCCAGCGACCGTACTGATCGTCCCGTCGAGGGCAATGCGTCGGACCACATTGTTGTCGGCGTCGGCAAAGTACAAAGTACCGGCCTGATCGAAGGCCATACGCATCGGACGGCTCACCCGGGCGGCTGGGGCCGGGCCTCCGTCACCATCAAACCCGTTCTCACCTGTGCCAGCAACGGTCAGAACAAGGGTGGCTGGATTGGCTGTCACCTCGCGTGTTGTCATTCCAACATTACCCGATCGATCGACCGCCGTGATAGTGATAAGGTTTGTCCCCGATCCAAGTGGAATGCTGGAGCATCTCCAGCCGGTACCATTGGCGAGGATGTCGCAGCTGCCGCTTGAGCCCCGATCAGTGGTCCAACGGATGGATGAGAGGAGGTCATTTTCGCGCACCATTCCGGCAAGCGTAATCACTCCCGACGGGTCAACTCCACCGACAGTCCCAGCCGGAGTGGAGGTCTCGGTCACCGTGATGAATGGGGCTTCCTGATCCTTTCGAGCCGGCTGGATGATGGTCAGAGTCTGTCCGGCAATAGTTACGGTTCCAATCCGCTGCTCAAAGCCCGGGTTATCGGTCACGCTCCAGGTCGCCTTACCACTGGCCGCACCTCGACCGGCAACCGAGAGCCACGCGGGGGTGGCACCGCGGCGGATCGTTTCCCAGGTGCAGTCACCCGGACTTCCGGGCGCCACCAGAACATCGATCGATCCGCTGGGAGACTCAGCCACTACCGTTGCCGGGCTGAGGTGAAACCGGCAGGCACTGTTGTTGACCTTGACCCGCCAGACTCCGCGGCCGTGCGTAAAGGCGTAGAGGCTGGTCATCCCGTTTGAGACATTGAGCTGTAGTGTCTCAGTGATAACGTTGGCAAAACCGCTGTATTCGACGGCCCAGGTTGTTCCACCGTTGGTGGTGACAAACACCCCGAGGTCGGTGCCAATATAGAGACGGGCAGAGTTGGTTGGATCGACCACCAGTGAATGAACAGGCAAGTCCGGCAGCGCGCCGGTTCCCGTGCCATCAATTGGCGTCCAGGAGGTGCCGCCATCGATCGTTCGCCAGACGTGTTTTCCGGAAAAAGTCGAATAGGTAGCGTAGGCGATATCCGGTGAGCCAGGATCAAAGGTGAGCGAAGAGACGTACCCGTTGCGGGGTCGGGTATTGAGCCAGACCGTCTGGGCATCAGCGCTGAGTGCACGTTCCTGCCGGTGAATGTAACCATCAGCCATCCCAACCAGCATCCGGTTGGAATCGACCCTCGAGATGGCCAGCGCACTTACCTGCTGCGCTCCGGCAGTGAGTCCACTCGCGCGTTCCCAGGTCGCCCCACCATTCAACGTTCGCCAGATGTACTCTCCACCTGTCCAGAGACGCTTCGGATCACTGGAATCCATGGCGTATGGAGTGATGAAGAGCCCGGCATCGTCAATCCCTCGCATCGCCTCACCAAAAGTCCGGCCACCATCGGTGCTTTTGTGGATCGAGATATCGGTAAAGCTGGCAAACATCGTCAGCGGGTTGATAAAATCGATCGCGGTAAATCCGCCGTCACCTCCAAGGATCTCACGCCAGCTGTTGATTCCGGTCGAATCCTGACCAAGTATCGTTCCGTTGTCCTGGGTTCCGCCATAGTAGGTGCGCCCATCGGGAGAGACCGAGCCATGGTAGAACTGGGTCACTCCAAAGTTTGTGTTGAGCGATTGCCAGCGCACACCAACCCCATCAGGGCGACAGACCTGATCAGGTGTGGTTGCGACCGGTCCGCGGGCATTGAGCGTCCGGTAGACTCCGCCATCGTTACCAACAAAGAGCTGCTGATTGGATCCGCCATTATACTGTGGGTGGAAGAGTATGACGTGATGATCAGGATGGATCGGGCCAAGTTCGAAGGTCGGACCGTTGTAGGAGGGTCCGGCGAGCCCCCAGTTCACTCCGCCGTCATCAGAGCGGAATATTTCGATTCCGCCAACCCAGACACGGTTGGAGTCGAGCGGATCAACGGCGATCGAGAGGTCATACCAACCCTGCCCGAAGTAGTCGTTATCCTCCGCGTATCCACAGTCAGTCGCCATCGACATTGGTGGAATCGAGAGCAGTGATCGGTTGATGTTGTTAGGGCTGCTGTTCCGAACCTGGGCGACCCAGGTGCCGGAATCACCATCGGCGGTCGAACGATGGACGGCGTGCAGCGCCGCCCAGAACTCCTCGCTCTCGACACTGGTAGATACGGCGTAGATGATGCTTGGGTTCGATGGTGAGATGGCGAGTGCGGTTCGTCCCATCCCCATCTCGGTGAGAACCGACCGCCAGGTTCCGGCGGCCCCGGCGTCGGTGTTGCGGTAGACGGTGGATCGTTCAAGGGTACCACAGGCGGCAAAGATCGTATCTGTCGCCTGATCGGGCCGGTCAACCAGGTCAAGACAGCCACCAAGCACGGTCCGCCCGGTCGGTCCAAGCGGATTGAGAACCCGTGACCAGCTGCCACCACCATCGAGTGAACGCCAGACGCCGGTGCGGGTGGCGGCGTAGATCCGGCGCTTGTCGTGACGGCTGACGATCAGATCGTTGACGAAGTAGAAATCAGGGGTCACCGTCGATTCGAGCCGGCTCCAGTTAGCCCCACCGTCGGTGGTGCGGAAGATGCCCGAACCGCGAAAATCGCCCTCCGTGTCCCGCTCGAATACGGCGATCCCCTCCCCAGTCCCGACATAGATCGTCTCGGGATTACCCGGCTCAAAGGCCATCGAGCTTACGGTAATGCCGGGAAGGAGATCGGTCAGCGGGGTCCAGCTGCCTCCGGCATTGACCGACTTCCAGACTCCGCCGGAGACTCCAGCTGCATACATAATATCCGGATTGGTCGGATTGATCAGGATCGAACGGGTGCGGCCACCGATATTCCCGGGCCCAAGCTGGGTCCAGATTCCGGTCTG
>JBEGMZ010000212.1:0-6071 GCA_041182745.1 Acidobacteriota bacterium | reverse complement strand
GCTGACGGGATTGCGACGTTACGCGAGCGACTGGGCAGCGTCGGAGGGCATATGACACGGCAGCGGGAGGCGGTCTACGGCCACCTGCGGGAGTCCGGTCGCCATCCGACCGCAGAGGAGGTCTATCTTGCGGTGAAACGGGAGCTGCCGCGGATCAGCCTGGCGACGGTCTATAAGAACCTCGAAGCGCTGGTCAACTGCGGGCTGGCGGTCAAGGTGACAGCCGGTGATGGAGCCGCGAGGTATGAGCTGCGAACAGATCACCACTACCACAGCCGTTGTCTCGGATGTGGGATGATGGTCGACCTTGAGCCGGAGGCAGAGGTCGTATTGCCGAATGTGGTGAAGGTGCCACGTGGGTTTGAAGTGGCACAGTACCGGGTTGAGGTCGTAGGTTATTGCGGTGGATGTCGGAAGAGTTGAAAAGATCTGAGCTGATGAGGTGGGCGGATGGCAAACAGAAGAGTGAATGGTGCCATCTTTATTGTGTGCCTCGGGGTGGTTCTCACGCCGCAGGCCTCGCCACCGCTCGCCCTCGCGATCGGGCTGCTGGCAGGATTGTGTGGCATCAGGCCATTCGGAGAGAGCCCGCCGGCCTGGTGGCGATCCTTGCCAAAGGTACTGCTGCAGACGAGCGTGGTCGGCCTCGGATTTGGGATGGATTTCAGCGAAATCCTGCGGGTTGGACGAGCCGGGCTGATCCACACCGCCGTAGGTATTGGTCTGACCCTGTTGGCAGGATGGCTGATTGGGCGATGGCTGAAGGTTTCGGAGACCAGTTCGCGGCTGATCTCGGTGGGTACGGCGATCTGTGGCGGCAGCGCAATCGCTGCCGTCGGGCCAATCCTGGGAGCCAGGGAGGAAGAGATGTCTGTCGCGCTTGGGACGGTCTTTATTCTGAATTCGCTGGCACTGCTGATCTTTCCGGCACTGGGCGTCACAATCGGGCTTGATGAGCAGCAGTTTGGACTCTGGGCGGCACTGGCAATCCACGATACCAGCTCGGTGGTCGGGGCGACCGCGAAGTATGGAGCCACGGCCCTCGCGGCTGGAACGACGGTCAAGCTGGCGCGGGCACTCTGGATCGTGCCGTTGGCGGTCGGTCTGGCCGTGATGAGAGCGCGTAATGCGGGGCGAGCAGACGTCCAATGGCCCTGGTTTATCATCTTCTTTCTGGCGGCGGCATTGCTCAACAGCTTTGTCACGGCTGGAGATCCGCTCTATTTCTGGCTGACGCGTCTGGCGCGAAGTGGTCTGACGGTGACGCTTTTTCTGATTGGAGCTGGCCTGACGAGGGCGACGCTGGCATCAACCGGGTGGAGACCGCTGTTGCAGGGAACCCTGCTCTGGATTCTGACGGGTGGGCTCACACTGTGCCTGATCGCTTACCGTGTCATCGGTCTCTGAGGGGATGGGACAAGGCGGAGATCTCGCGCATCAGTCGCGGCTCATCAATTGAGATGACCTGTCGGCCGTCGAACAGTACTCGGCCATCGACCATGGTCAGGATGACATCGCGAGCGGAGGCGCTGAAGATGATGGCGGTGACTGGATCTTCAACGGGCTGCGTCCGGGGCCCGGCAAGATCGATCGCGATCAGATCAGCCCGTTTCCCCGGCTCGATCGATCCGATCGCTGAATCAAGGCGGAGAGTGCGGGCACCATCGATCGTCAGGAGCCGAAGCATCCGTTCAGCAGTTGGCCAGTGTGGATCACGGCGGTGTGCGCGATGAAGCAGCACACAGAAACGCGCTTCGTCGAGCAGGTCGAGACTGTTGTTGCTGACCACACTATCCGTACCAAGACCAACCGTCAGGCCATTCTCCTCCCAGGCGGAGAGGTCGGCGATCCCGTGTCCGAACTTGGCGTTCGACTTTGGGCAGTGGGCAAGGCGGGAACCAGTGGCAACAAGCAGAGGCAGATCTGGTTCGCCGATCGTCACGCCGTGTATCAGCAGCGGAGCCGCTTCGAGCAGCCCAAGTTGGTGGAGGTATCCGACAGTCGAAGAGCCCGGCGGATCAAACGCGATTCCACGTCGGCGGAGCGAGTCGCCAAAGTCTCCCCCACCGTTGAGAAGGAGTCGCTCTTCATCGCGCGATTCAGCTGCGTGGAGGGCAAGATCGAGCCGGTTCTCAACCGCAAAGGCGGTCGCCAGCCGGTAGAGCCGGGATGAGACCGAGTAGGGGGCGTGCGGAGAGATGCCAAGCCGGATCCGTGCCGAAGCCTCGGACGGGGCGGCGGCGAGCCGTTCACGGTGCGCATCAAGTTTCCGTCGGAGATGGTCGATCGAGCCAGCGGCCTGGTCGGGATCGGGCCCAAAGCATTCCTGAAAGACGATGCCCCGCAGTCCTGACTCAAGGAGTGCGGCGGCCGTCGCCGGGGCGTCGGCCGTATCGGCGAGCGTGGTGATACCGGAACGGATCGCCTCCACACAGCCGAGCCGGGCACTGTTGAGCAGGTCCGACTCGCTCAAATACTCAGCCTTGAGCGTGACCAGTTTCAGGATCCACGGTTGAAATCGCGGCTCCTCAACCCGGCCGCGGAGGATGGTCAGCTCAAGATGACTGTGGACATTGACCAGCCCCGGCAGAATCGCCGCTCCATCCAGATCGGTCAGCTCGGCTCGCGGATAGCGACGAACCATCTCCTCACGTGAACCGGCCTCACGGATCAGACCTTCCTCGATCACGACCGCTCCACGGTCGATGATCGGCGCGGTGACTGGTATCACCCAGCGGGCAGCGAGGATCGTGAGGCTCATAGACCTCTCTGCCGCTGAAGCAGACGCCACTGCCGCGGACGTGGAATGCGCTGATCGATCCCCTCAAAGCGGGACTCGAGCTGCTTCTCATTCAGCACATAACCCTGCAGCCAGATCTCGGCAGTCAGCCATTCTCCGACCCGTGGAATCCCTCTCAGATCGGCCCGGTTGACCAGAATCTCCAGGTTGAGCCGGCCCAGATCGAGCCGGATCGAGATCAGATCACTCGTTGTATGCTGATTCCGGAGTTCACGCCACGCCAGAATCGGGCCGCACAATTGATAGTCATTCTCGGCCGGTTCCGCTACCGCTCGACCAACCCTGATAAACTGCTCACGTCGACGCTGCGTCGGTCGAAGAACCCTCGCCTTGTAGGCCAGCCCCGAGACCGCCGCCGTGACCTCTCGCCACGGCAGTCTCCGCAGGTTCAGCTCGGTCAGATTCTGTAGTGCGAAGACGAGTTCGAGATTCGTCTCGCCATTCGCCCGAAGCGATCCCGTCAGAAGCGCCTCCCCATCCTGCTCAAACTCGAGAATCTCCCACGGGTAGAACTGGTAGACCTGCTGGTTGCGGAAGGCCGGTCGACAGTCTGCAAAGTAGGTTCCATCCGGGCTTTCGTAGATCATGGTCCAGACCTCAAGTCCAGCCCCGAGGCTCCAGCAACAACCGTGCAGTATCCCTTTCGGTCGAAATAGATGGGTAAACGTACCACGGTCGTGAGCCTCACGCGCCAGCGCCTGGTACGAAGCCTCATCGTTGACTCTGAATCCGATTGCCTTGAAGGGTTCAGCCATGTCGCAAGTCTAAAAGCCGTTGAAACAAAAGTAAAAGGAAATGATCGCATCGGAAAGAGCCTCTCCGGGCCCTCGTCTGAACGGGATCGATCGAAGCGGACTGCTCCCGGCTCTGAAACGGAGTCACTTCTTTCTTCTCCGACGCCCCTTTGTCTCCCCACCATCTTCGGCCGGCGGGGCGTGCTTTCGTACCCCTCGAATGTTGCGGGCCGGCCCTCGCTCGGGCGGCTGATTATGACGAACCATCTCGGCGAAGAGATCGACATCGTAGTCACATTCACGAGCCATCTCCTCGCGAATGGCATGAAGTTCTTCAAGAAAGTGTGGACGTTGGTACATAGGGCTATTCGCTGACCAGAAATTCGGGAGTAACGATCTCCGGGACAAAGAACCCGGCGGTAGTGTTGAAGAGCTTGATCCTCGCCTGGCGATGAACATTGGCAAGGTGGCCGAAGTTCCAGGTAACGATGTAGTCGATCTTATGATGCGAGGCCAGCGCAACGTGGAGCGCATCGCCAATGAACTTGCGCTGGAAGATACCACGGGCAAGGTAACCGTCAGCGAGGATCGCCGCCTCTTCGGTAACCTCCACCTGCGGCAGATCCCGGATCAGTGCGAGATAGCTTCGTCGATAGGGCTCGCGCGTTCGCTCAAGCTCTCGAACCACAAGCGGCGAGATGAACGGACGATAGTGACCGAGTTCGTGCTCCCACCATCGTATCGTCATATCACGCCGGAAGGACTCACCCCGGTCGAGGTAGGCGCCAATTACTGACGTCTCAAGGTAGATGGAGATCGCCATCATTTACCGCCGTCGTCTGGCTGTTGCGGCGTCGCGACACTGATCGCCGGCGTCTGCGGTGTCAGCTTGAACTGGTACCGTCGCAGGTCAAAGACAACCCGAAAGTGAGAGAGATAGTCACCGCCCAGAACTCCATGCTGCTCAAAACCGGAAGTCTCATTGACCGAGTTGAGGTCGAGAATCAGCGCCCGCGAGCGGTTCTTGCGCAGTCCATTGACGGTCAGGGTGTTGAGGCCGATCGCTTCAGTATCATCGGTGACCCCGGCTGCCCCGATCACCCGAACCTTGACTCCGGGCATGATCAGACTTTCAAGCTGGTAGGACTTGACCGCTGCCTTTGAGATGACGCTGGTGCTGGCCCCGGTGTCGATGATGAAGTTGAGCGGTCGATCGACTCCCGGCAGGTTGGTCTCAGTGCTGACCAGACCTCCGCTGGTCGAACGGATCGGAACCTCAAATCCATCTGTCAGTGTTCCGGGGTCACGCGATCGACGCCCGCTGTCGGTGGACTCACTCCCCACAACCGGATCCCCGAGTCGAACCGGTGGAGCGTTCTCGGTGGTCGTGGTGGTGAGCTTACCGTCCGGAACCGCCACCGGAGCGTCACTGATCGGCGTTCGATCGAGTGTCAACTGACGCGCCTTGTAGTCAAGCGTCAGGGCAAAGTTGGAGAGCATCGAAAGACCAAGGTAGCCATCGGCCCGCTCCGCCTCCGGGACATCAGGCGCCGAGTAGACCGTACGAATGTAGATTGGTACCATCTCGATCCGTGTCTCCCCGATCGTCAGACTGTCAAGAAGGCCGTAGACGATCGGAAAGGTTCCGTCACCACCAATGGCTCGCGCGTTCCCCCCGCGGGCAACGGCTTTGATCCCAAGCCGCTCGGCTGTCTGGTCCGAGATAACCGACAAGCTGGCTCCGGTGTCGATCACCAGTCGAACCGGTCCCTTCCCGTTTATCCTGACATTGATCAATGGTCGGAAATTGACGATCTCGAAGGGGATGCTGGTCACTTCGCGTCCGCCTGTCCGATGGATTCGCGTCGATCCGAGGTAGCGATAGAAATCGATCAGCCCCTTGATTCGTGCCCGCCGCTCGGCATCGGTCTTTGGCGACACCTCAAGAAATCGTTGAAAGGCATCGGCCGCTTCGTCGTAATACTCGAGCCGCGAGCAGACCCGGGCAAGCGAGACGTAATGATCCGGCTCATTTGGGTCGAGCTGGATCGCACGCCGGAGCCCGGCATAGGCGTTACGCGTCCGGTTCTCGAAATATTCGACATCGGAGAGTCCGGCGATCGCGAGCGCCTCCCGGTCACTCAACCGAACTGCCGTGTAGAGCGACTCGATCGAGGTTCGAAAATCACCCGAGCGAAGAAGTGCCGTCCCAAGCAGGGAGTGCGCACGCGCATTGAGCGGATCGGCAGCGATAACCTGCGCCGCGTTCTGATAAGCCTCAAGAAAGCGGCTCCGTTTGATCTGGGCGAAGCTGAGCCCGAGGCGCGCTGCCTTGTCCGCCTGATCACGCTCCAGTAACTGCTGGTAGATCGATTCAGCGCTGGTGAAATTGGCCTGCCGAACCTCCTTCTCCGCCTGTTTCAGCAGGCGACCGCGCGACTGCCCCGCCACCTCGCTGCAGACCCCTGCCATCAGCATCGGAATGACGACCGCACAACTGCTCCCCAATCTTCGGAGAATGGTCTTCATACTCGTCA
>JBEGMZ010000211.1:0-6371 GCA_041182745.1 Acidobacteriota bacterium | reverse complement strand
GCTGGCATAACCGCTGGCGTTCAGCCTCGTCGATCTGCGGCGCGTGCGAAGCCAGAAAGTGGTCGAGCGCTGGCTGTTGCGCCGATCGATCAGCTCACGGAGCCTTGTCCGATCCGGCTCGGCGAACTCGAGGCGGCTGGCAATCCCGTTGAAGAAATCGACGTGGGATAGCGCGATCCTGAAGCCGGTCAACCCGAGGCTGGTCAGGGTCTCAATCGCGATCAGCAGCACCTCAAGGTCGGCGGTGATCCCGGCCTCGCCGATCTGCTCAAGTCCAAGCTGGTGAAACTCGCCCGCTGCCCGCTGGCTTGGCTCGTCGTAGCGGAAGACCTCGCCGGAGTAGCAGAGCCTGATCGGCCGTGGCTTGCGCCGGAAGCGTGTCGCTACCGTCCGGGCGATGAGCGAGGTCAGCTCCGGTCGCAGCGCGAGCAGCGAACCATCGCGGTCAACGAAGCGGTAGGTGCGCTCAGCCTTATCCCTTCCCATACCTCGCGAAAACAGATCCTGATAATCGAACATCGGCAGGATTATCTCGTCATACGACCAGCCCCTGAAGACCATCATTGCCGAATGCTCGACATACCGCCGACGACGAACCTCGTCATCGAAGAAATATTGGACCCCGGAGGGTATTCTGGATAGTGATGACATAGCTTGAATTGTCACAAACTCGCTCGCACAAGGCTGCCGGCAAGGGATCCGGCCTGACATATCGGATTGGTCGCCGGGATGGTCACCCGACGAGCCGACCGCGGCTGTCGGCTTCAACCTCCAGCGCGATCGCTCCGATTCCGCCAGCCGCCATGCGGTCGATCATGATCTGGCCAATTGCCTGCCGACTCCCGGCATCTCCCTGCACGAAAGCGATTAATGTCGACCCGGCTCCACTGATCGCGACCCCAAGCAGTCCAGGGTGCTGCGTTGTCTCATCGTTCAACGCAAGAACTTCACTCAAGCCTGGTGCCAGCGGCGCCCGGTACGGCTGATGCAGCCGATCGCGCAGCGCCTCATTGAGCAGGTCATATCTCTTTTCCGATATTGCCACCTGCAACAGGGCGCCGCGTTGAAGGTTGTAGATTGCGTCCGGACGGGCCACGCTGGCAGGCAGAACGGCCCGCATCTTCGCCGTTTCCAGTTCCAGCTCCGGCACGCAGACGACAATGCCGATCTCTGGTGGCCACTCACGCCGCACCGCCAGCAGTGAACGTCGGTCAATACCGGACGGATCGGTGTACTCGCGGACAACCGCGACCACCAGTCCGCCAAGCGTACTCGGCGCGAGATTGTCGCCATGCCCTTCGAAGTGGAGGGCGTAGTCGAAGAAGTCCTGCTGGCTCAAGCTGTCGCCAGTGAGAACCTCGTAGACAGAAAGGCCGGCGATGATCGCCGAACTGCTGCTGCCAAGGCCTCGTGAAAGCGGAATCTGACTGTCAACCCGCAGCCTCGCTCCGGGCAGCTCCTGCCCGCGTTCCTGCGCTGCGAAGAGTGCCGCCCGAATCATCAGGTTCGATTCATCACGTGGAACCTTGTCGGCTCCCTCGCCGCTTGGAATGATCTCGAAGGTCCGTCCGGTCGGCTCGACTTCAACCCGCAGGTAGAGCGATAGTGCCAATCCGCACGTGTCGAAGCTGGCCCCCAGGTTTGAGGTCGATGCCGGAACGATTATTTCAGTTTTTGCCATGGCGCACGAGACTCTTCCGGATCCCGGATACTGCCCGATCCGTACTCTTCCTTTTCAGGTTCCAAGGTACCGCGCGTAGAGCGAACGGGCGACCTTTGGATCATCGGTTCCCCTGATCAAACACCGGGCATCCGGAAAAACAGTCATTTCAATCTCAGCAGTTCGAAATTTCAACAAATAGTCATTGTAGCTCACTTCACCGACATTTCGCAGTTGAATGGCCAGTTTCGGCAGGTCGATGAGATTATTGACGGCTGGCGTGATCTGAATTGTGTCGCGACCACATAGTGAGCTGACCAGCTGGCCGGATTGAAGATCGAGAAAGTCGTAGCGGCCCTCGACGCAGGTCGGGCAGTGCTGACGGTTGTCGAGGCGATCAAGTCGGAGGCGGGTCTGACGGTTCTCCCAGAGATCGAACTGGAGAAGTGCGCCGTGGAGCTGATCGGTCTGCCCGGTCAGCAGCTTGAAAGCCTCCACCACCTGCCATGAGACGACAGTGGCGATGATCGGGAGGATGACGCCGGCGGTGTCACAGGTCGGAGAGGTGCCCGGTGCCGGTATCTCCGGAAAGAGGCACCGAAGGCAGGGGGTGAGACCGGGTCGAATCGTCATCTGGAGGCCGTGGGCACCGACAGCCGCGCCATAGATCCACGGCTTCCGGGCTCTGACCGCGGCGTCGTTGATCAGGTAGCGGGTCTCAAAGTTGTCGGTACCATCGAGGATCAGATCGATATCCTCGATCAGCTGCGCGATGTTGGTGTGATTGACATCCTTCACCAGCGGTTCAACGGTGATCGCAGAGTTGATTCGACCGATCCGTCTGGCGGCGGCAATCGCCTTCGGCAGCCGCTCGAGGGCGTCCTGCTCTTCGTACATCACCTGGCGGTGGAGGTTCGACTGCTCGACAAAGTCACGATCGACCAGACGCAGTCGACCCACGCCGGCCCGGGCCAGCATCTCGGCCTGCATGGCTCCGAGCGCCCCACAGCCGATAATGACCACCCCGCTCCGACAGAGTTTCTCCTGCCCCTCGCGCCCAATGCCGGAAAAGAGCAGTTGTCGCGAATATCGATCGGAATTCATCCGCTACCCCAGCCGGGGGGGATGAGAGGTCGAACTCTCAATCCCCGCCAGGCCTTCGCTACTTCGTCGTCCTGATCAACATTTCGGTTCCAGACTCAATCTTGATCTTCTTGCTTCCCTGAATCAGAACTGAGCCGGCCCCGGCCGCTCCACCAACCGCGGCGCCAATCGCCGCTCCCTTGCCACCTCCGGCGATTGCACCGACGACCGCACCGATCGCCGCTCCACCGCCCGCCCGCACCGCAGTCGTTTTGCTCTGGCTGCCGCTCTTCACCGTGCCCTCCTCGTCAACCTCTTTGGCAGAACTCTCGTCATAGATTTTGACGACCTGGGCGCTGAACGGCACCGTGCTGCCGGAGGGCAGCCGCAGCTGATCGAAAGTGAGCGTCAATTCGGTCTTGCCAGTCATCTTTCCTGATGCTTTGACTCGTTTGATGTGGCCCTCCGCCACCGACTCAGCGTAACTGGCCGGAGTGAGGACGGTTGCCGTGAAGCGGTCACCCTCGCGCGCCTCCCGGGTATCGATGGTGGTCTCAAGGCGGAGTTTCATCTCCGTACCGCGTCGAATTGACTGACCTGTTGCGGTAGTCCGTGCGCTTCCCGATCTCCTGGTCTGTCCGGTGACCGGATCCACGGCCGATACGATGATCAGGATTGCCAGAATGGCGGCTGAAAATAGGTGGGTACTGACTACCCGCGATGTCGTGCCTGGCTGTTGTCTCATAGTTCCTCCCTGGATCTGTCAACGGTACCGGTCAAGGCGGAGCCTGTCACAGGTACCAATGGTAGCCGCTTCAAGGTTAGCAGACAAACGGACGCGGCAAAAGATCCCTGTCTGCTATGTAATGGAAAGAGGTGGGACAAAAGAGGAGATGGGGGCAGAAAAGGAGAAAGGCTCAGGGCGCCTCACACACCCGAGCCTTTATGCGAATCTTACACTGCATGTTTCACCGCAATCTGCAAAGGATAGGAACAGTGACGATCGACCGGCGCGATACGCGCATCGGTGGTGACCGGAACCGGGCATGCGACCAGACTGTTCTTATCTGATTCACCAAACGCTCCGGCGTCTGAAAAGTTCCCAAATTTGGCCCTACTGCGTAAAATTTTCCTGGTCACCGCTGAGGATCATCTGGATTGGCAAAGCGATGGCGGAGCATACATTGGCGTTGACACTTCGGAATCTGAAACGGATACTCAGTGGTGGATGTTGACAGGCTGATGGTGGCATAAGTCAAAATGGCATAAGTCTTAAAAGAAGTCTTAAAAGAAGTCGTTAAACAGGTCGTTAAAGAAGAGATCAGGCGATAAGACTAAGCGAAGAGACATCAAGAGAGACATTAAGAAAGAAGTAAGCCGGCAGGAAGTCAGACGACAGGCAAGAAGAGGCCATGAAAGAGAACGGAGCAGAAACGAGTGGAAGAAGAGAGGTGGCGACTGGCGGGCCTGAGGTCTATCCGGAGTCAGTGCGCAAGTTGAGTGAGAGCTGGCGTCAGCTCTCGTCGGCGCAGCAGGCGTCGGCGCAGTCGGATTCCGAGGTCCGGGGTCGAGATTCGGAGCCGAGAGGAGTGATGGCAAGGTTGAAGAGGTACTATCTGCCAATCGGGCTCGCGATTGGATTGCTGATAGTCGCGCTGATGACAGTTCTTGGAGGTCTGGCCTTTTTGATCTGGAACGCGGGATGATGGTAAGACGCAGAGGAGAGGTGATGAACCGGGTGAGACTGGGTCTGGAGTTGTTTCTGGAGCGCGAAGTTGCGGAGTTGAACGGGGCGCGGGTTGGTCTGATCTGCAATCCATCGACGGTCGATCATTCGTACAGGCACGCTGCTGACCTCTTCTTCAACCATGCAGGAATTGAGCTGACGGCGCTCTTTGGGCCGCAGCATGGGATTCGCGGCGAGACCCAGGATAACATGATCGAGTGGGAGGGTTTTCGCGATCAGCGGACCGGAGTGATGGCGTGGTCACTCTACGGTGAGTCACGGCAGCCGACCCCGGAGATGCTCGCCGAGGTCGACCTGCTGGTCTTTGATGTCCAGGATGTCGGGACGCGTGTCTACACGTTCATCTACACGATGGCGTTGGCCATGCTGGCGGCGAAACGCGACGGAAAGCGAATGATAGTTCTGGATCGGCCAAACCCGATTAATGGGGTTGGGATCGAGGGGGATCTGTTGCGTCCGGGAACGGAGTCATTTGTCGGGATGTATCCGATTCCGATGCGGCACGGGATGACTGTTGGCGAGCTGGCGTTGATGTTCAACCACGAGTTTGGCATCGGGTGCGATCTGCGGGTGGTGACGATGGAGGGATACAGTCGTGACCTCTGGTTTGACGAGACCGATGCGCCGTGGGTATTGCCTTCGCCGAACATGCCGACCCTGGAGACGGCGGTGGTCTATCCGGGAACCGTCTTTGTTGAAGGATGTCGTTTCAGCGAGGGGCGGGGAACTACCCGGCCGTTTGAGATCAATGGGGCTCCATATGTCGACAGCTACGAATTGGCTGCGCGATTGAACGGCCACCGTCTGTCAGGGGTGGTCTTCCGCCCGCACAGCTTCATCCCGACATTTCAGAAGCATTGCGGGCAGCTCTGCCACGGCGTGCAGCTGCACGTGATCGATCGTGACAGTTTCCAACCGGTGATCACGGGCATTGCGCTGATCAAGGCGATCCACGACCTCTACCCGGAGGGTTTTGGATGGCAGGAACCACCGTATGAGTATGTTTACGATCGGCTGCCCTTCGACGTGATCGCGGGAGGGACTCAGCTGCGGGAGCAGATCGAGGGTGGAGCGAGTCTGGCGGAGATTGCCGACTCCTGGCGGGCAGACGCGGAGCGTTTCCGGCGGCAGAGGCAGCCGTATCTTCTCTACTGAGTATGTTCAGTCTATTGAGGCTCTGACTCATACCTGATCCGGTATCGCCGGGCAGGGATTCCGGAGCCGCCGCAAGAAGGAGGAGGGAGATGGCGCGTAGAACCAACCAGGACCAGGATCTCCACCCCGGCGGGGTCTCCGGTGAGAGCGGCCACCTTCACGATTCAAATCGAGACCGCCGAGATCAGAATACGCCCCATCAGAGCAATTCCCTGATTCATGACCATGCCGGCGCGCGCGGTGCTAAAGTCGAGTGCCCCGATCCAGGATCACCGGCGGCCCATCACCACTCGTCTCACGACCATCCACATCACCATCTGCCACACCACCATCTTGATCTTTCACGACGCTCCGCGCAACGTCTGCTCCTGGTGGTGATGGGGCTGACCGGGGTCTTCACGGTCGTCGAGGTGGTGGGAGGCTATTTTGCGAACAGTCTGGCGCTGCTTTCAGATGCCGGCCACATGTTCTCAGATGTGGCGGCGCTCGGTCTGGCGTGGCTCGCGATGCGCTTTGCGGCGCGACCGGCGACAGGACGCAAAACCTATGGTCTGCAGCGACTGGAGATTCTCGCGGCATTGATCAACGGGGTGACCCTGATCGCGCTGTCGATCTTTATCGTCGTCGAGGCGTGGCATCGGTTCCTGGTACGGGAGGAGGTGCGGGGGGATCTCTTGATGGTGGTATCGGTGGGCGGGCTGGCGGTCAACCTTGTTGCAGCGTGGC